>CAKNAD010000170.1 GCA_929200515.1 Candidatus Gorgonimonas leptogorgiae
TAATCACTTGCTGAAAACCTGCATTTCCAACTGTCACGTGTATATACAGATCGTAGTTGCAAAGTTTTACCTTTGTATATACTAATATTTTTGGTGGTACTTTATATGCCTAAATCTGCTAGTAGTCATAAATGGCTACAAGAGCATGCTAGTGATAAATTTGTTAAGCAGGCGAAGCAAGCCGGATGGCGTTCACGAGCAAGTTATAAATTATTAGAAATACAGCAAAAATATAAAATTTTTAAACCTAATTGTAGTGTTATTGATCTAGGAGCCGCACCAGGAGGCTGGTCACAGGTTGCATCTAAGTTTATTGGAGCTAAAGGTAAAGTTATATCTTCTGACATCCTTGCTATGGATCCTATATGCGGAGTTGAGTTTATCCGCGGAGACTTTACGGAAGATAAAGTCATCACTGGTATACTTAACAGCCTAAATAATAATAAAGTAGACCTTGTGATTTCTGATATGGCCCCCAATATGAGTGGTATAAAAGATCTTGATCAGCTTAAAGCCATGCACCTTGTAGAGTTAGCATTAGATTTTACTACTCAGGTATTAAACCCTGGCGGTTGTTTTTTAATAAAAGTCTTCCAAGGTTGTGGATATAAAGAATTTTTATTACAACTTAAACAGCTGTTTAAAAAAGTTATAACTAGCAAGCCTGAGGCATCCAGATCAAGATCAAATGAGATATATTTATTAGCACAAATATATACACCTGCTACCTGAAGATAGCTTTTTTCAGAGCTTAGTATAAGTAGTAGGCTTATTGGCAACAAATATATCTTTTAATAATTTATATACTTTTTATTTACCGCATACAGGTATTAGTATTAGAAAATAAATAGCACAAAATTTGCTATGAAAACATGAGTAATTATACTTATAATCTCTTATAATTAAATTTAGTTCAAAAATATCTGCTTAGCGAGGCTACCCCTTTGAATGACATGGTAAAAAATTTAATCCTATGGATTGTAATAGCATCGGTGCTAGTTACGGTTTTTAAGAACTTCAATGGTATGAAGTCGTCTGTACATAGAGTTACTTATTCAGATTTTGTCAAAATGGTTGATAAACAGCAAGTAAATCGTGTTGTTATAGATGGATTTTCTGTTAATGGAATACTATCAAATAATGAAAGGTTTGAAACAGTAATTCCTCCTGCTGTGCCAGATAATAAATTAATGGATAGTTTATTAACTAGCAATGTTATAGTTGAATCTAAACCCTTAGAAGAACAAAGCTTATGGACACAACTTTTAGTGGCAAGCTTTCCGTTATTAATTATATTAGCTTTATTTATGTTTTTTATGCGACAAATTCAAGGCGGTGGTCGTAGCGGACCTATGAGCTTTGGTAAAAGTAAAGCCAGACTACTATCTGAAGATCAAATAAAAACTACTTTTGCTGATGTCGCAGGTGTTGAAGAGGCTAAAGAAGAAGTAAGCGAGTTAGTAGATTTTTTAAAAGATCCTGGAAAGTTTCAACGCTTAGGCGGTAGAATTCCACGTGGTGTGCTGATGGTTGGACCTCCTGGAACTGGTAAAACCTTATTAGCAAAAGCAATTGCTGGTGAAGCTAAAGTACCCTTTTTTACTATTTCGGGTTCTGATTTTGTAGAAATGTTTGTTGGGGTAGGAGCTTCTAGAGTTAGAGATATGTTTGATCAAGCTAAAAAGCAGGCTCCATGCATTATTTTTATAGATGAAATTGATGCAGTAGGCAGACATCGTGGTGCTGGAATGGGAGGAGGACATGATGAAAGAGAGCAAACATTAAATCAATTATTAGTAGAAATGGACGGCTTTGACGCAAACGATGGCGTTATTGTTATCGCTGCAACTAATAGACCAGATGTTCTAGATCCAGCATTGCTAAGACCAGGACGTTTTGACAGACAAGTAGTAGTAGGACTTCCTGATATCCGCGGAAGAGATCATATCCTTAATGTGCACATGAAAAAAGTTCCTATGTCTAAAGATGTAGACTCTTCAGTTATTGCACGAGGTACACCAGGATTTTCTGGAGCAGACTTAGCAAATTTAGTAAATGAAGCTGCGTTATTTGCTGCTAGAGAAAACTTAAAGCATGTAGCACAAAAACATTTTGATATGGCTAAAGATAAAATCTTGATGGGCTCTGAAAGAAAGTCTATGGCCATGAATGATAAAGAAAAAGAAAATACTGCATATCATGAATCGGGTCATGCAATTGTTGGCAGATTAGTTCCAGATCACGACCCGGTGTATAAAGTAACTATCATACCTAGGGGTAGAGCTTTAGGGGTTACTATGTTTTTACCTGAAGAAGAC
This sequence comes from Candidatus Gorgonimonas leptogorgiae, assembly GCA_929200515.1. GTDB lineage: Bacteria > Pseudomonadota > Gammaproteobacteria > Pseudomonadales > Endozoicomonadaceae > CAKMZJ01. The sequence continues at coordinate 2,319 of CAKNAD010000170.1, forward strand.
AGATACAGTCATAGTAGGCAAAGTCTGTTGAGTCAGATTTGCTCTTTATTTGGTGGCAGAATAGCAGAAGAAATGATTCTTGGAAAAGAAGGAGTTACAACAGGGGCTTCTAATGATATACAACGAGCGACCCAAATTGCTAAAAATATGATTACAAAATGGGGGCTATCGGAAAAATTAGGTCCTATAATGTATGACGAAGAATCTGGCGAAGTATTTTTAGGTAAAAACTACGGCTCTGGAGGAGCTCATGTTAATGTATCTGAAGACACATCAAAAAAAATAGATATAGAAATCAGAAGTATTATTGATGATTGCTATCAACGTGCTCAAACTATCTTAGAAGAAAACCGCGATAAACTAGATGCAATGGCTAAAGCTTTAATGAAATATGAGACAATAACTAAAGAACAAATAGACTCAATAATGAAAGGTGAAGAAGTGAAACCTGTTGTTGATAATTACAGCGCAAATGATGATAAAGAAAGCACTGCTGAAAAATCAAATGACAAACCTAAAACTACTGAGAAACAAAACAATCAAAATAACTCAGGAGATCTATTTTAAAATAGATTGACTAAAAGACTTTCTTATACTCTTTCAAATTGAAAGAGTATACTTTTTTTGAGAAAAAAGATGTATAGTTTAAAAAAACAACAATTGGGGGCGCTAGCAGAAAACTTAGCCCTAAATTACTTAATAAAAAAAAGATGTAAGCTATTAGCTAAAAATTTCTCTTGTAAATTTGGTGAAATAGATCTAATCATGCAATTAGATGACACTATTATATTTGTTGAAGTCAGATGCAAAGCTATTAATAGCTTATATACTCCTTTAGAAAGTATCAATACAGCTAAAATCATCAAGATAAAAAAAACAGCTAATGTATTTTTATTAAACAATAATAAATTAGCTAGCAATATCTGCAGATTTGATGTTATTTCGATCGATCATAATAGCTCTAAAGATAACTTTAACATAACTTGGATCACTGACGCATTTAATTAGTAACTTAAATTACGTACCTAGTTAAATGTCATCACCTTTTATACTACAACTCATTATATAGTGCTGCTCGCTATGATGTAAACATTAATAGATTCTATAGATAATAACTATTGCTAGTTATCATATGATAGAAGTAATTACTGAAAGTGTCTATGTATGTATTAACGGGTAGTGCTATAGCCCATTGTTCTACTATTCATTGCAATTTATCAAAACTATTAATTAATAATAAGATTTACAGTCTCAAAGAAAGTAAGCTTATAAAAAATAATATGAACTTTTTACAGCATATTTGATCTAACAGGTAGAAAACTTTATACAATACGGATTTTAATATGAACTCAACAATAGTTATGCCTCGCCAATATAGACCTGCTACAAATGATACACAATCAAATACACAAACAAGAATTCCAAAAATTATAATTCAATTAGATAACAAAAACCCTCAAACATATAAAATAATATATGCATTTGATGTTGAAACCGTTGCCTTTTTAGCTAAAAAATATGTAACAGAAACGATTAATCAAGAGCAAGCATTTTTAATTTGCCATAAAGAACTAACATTGCTATTTCCTATAACACTTAAAAAAAAATATGATATTAATAAATATAGCCCATATCATTACAGCTGGAGCATAAACCTTCATACAGAGCTTGAATTTCAAGTAGCTAAAATCAGATTAAAACAAAAACTTAAACAGCATAAATTAACTCCTTTTGCTGATCTTGACTATTTAACTATTAAAACCTTTAACCAAGATTGGCATAGTGCAAATTATTGGTTATTTAAAATTTATAAAACAATTTTAAAGCCTAGAAATTTTCCAAACCTACATGAATCTTTCCCCCATAGAAAAATAATATCCCTTGCCGATGGCGATATAGCAAGCCAAGGTACTGCTTCTATATTGGCACAAAACCTTATAAAATGCGAAAATGATATAAGCATCACAGCAGCAAATATTTCTTCAAAACCAAAAGATTATTCTTCCCTTGTTTTTAATAATGTTAAAGTTGACGTTATTGATTTAGATAATTGTAACTCCTTTATAGATCAAGGAATAAAAACTAAATTTGATCTTATTGTTATGAGTAAAGGCTTATGTTTTTGCGACATTACAGCTACAAAACAAATAACCTGCGGTGGTATTATTCTACGTAAGCATGGTCATTTAAAAAAACTTCTCTTTAATATAGCCTCAATTATAGATAGCGATAACCCTAAATCAATAGCAATTCTTACAGGAGAAAATACTTTTCAAATGTGTTTTTGGAAAGATGAAATTCAAGAATTTAATATAGAAAATAATAATAATTTAATAGCAAAAGCAGCTATAAATAAAATAGGATGCTTTAAGGGTATTATTGTTTTCACTCGCGCAGCTACACTACAAAATTAATATATCTAAATTTTAGAACTAAACAACAAGATTTAATTCCGAAAGCTAGCATTTTTATCTATTGATACAGTGACTTCCTAGATCATACAAGTATGCTAGGTGGCTCCTAGGCTAGTTCCCCAACGAGACCTACATTTCCAAAGGCTAACCTCGCATGCCCTGCGATTGGCTCTGAACTAAGCGTGGTCGATGGACTAGCCATCTGTATGAGCAGTAGTATATTAGCAAGAAACAGTGCACAGAAACAAGTACAATACTCTAATAATGGCTAGTAAAATGTTATGCTTATATCCCATACCTAAAGGAACGGGGTTTACGGCACTCCTTGATAACTATTATTTCCTTCTGTATAAATTAGCACTATCAAAGCTTTGATCAATAGTTACCCAATAAATCATCTCTTCTGGACATTGATGCTGTAAAATTTCTCTTAAATCTTCTTTATAAGATCTATATTGTAAACTTAATAACCAATCACTATCATGTTGATGATCTTGAAAAGATAACTCTGTAACAGATCTATTAGTTGGTAGGTGTAAAGCTATAGGCATCTGAATAGCTTGTGGCAAGAGGGTGATTTTATCTATCATACTTCTAGAGCAAGAATGAAATAGGTTTTTAGCTAATTTTTGGCGTTTAGCTAAATATGTAACTATATCCGATATTTGTTGTGCTTCATAATTATTTTTTTTTTCGGAATACTTGTTTTGTATACATACAGCTAATTTATTATTTTTTAATTTATTTGCTTTACATTCTAACTCTGCATCTATTGTAGCTTGTTGCATTTTATCATCAAACCACGGGCTTGGTTCTCCAAGTTGTTTTTGGGCTTGCTTAATAGCAGCAAAATAAAGATTTTCTTCTACAGTAAAACAATGCACATCTGCTAATAAATGGATTGGATACTCAGTACTTATTTTTGGGTTATTTTCTATTAGTTCAGTACGAATACCACGCATTTGTTTACAGTACAATTCTGAATTAGATAGTATTTTTGCACTACTATTATTTTGTTTGTTGATAGCATAAGTTGCATTAGTAGAAAATATTACTGATAAAATACAAGCAATAATTGTTTTATTCTTATAAACATAAAATAAATTCATTTATAACCTCTAAAGATAAGTAAGTTCATTGACACAGCTGCTACTTGAAGTTATCGGAAAAATAATATATACCTTCGAAAGTAATTTTGTAATTGCGGGATGAAAAAGTTTTGAGATAAAAAAATGAGCAAGCATTTGATTAATAGGTAAAATAAATGGCTAATAATACTGAAATATTACAACAGCACATCAATAATATGTGGCTAGATTATTTAAACTTGACTCCAGATGCTGTACACCTTCAAGTAGAAGGTGTATATATTATCGAAGCTGACTTAATCAGGAACTGATAGTGTTTTTAATAAAATTACCGGCTTTATTGAATAAGAAAAATAAACACTTGATATATAGCAAATACATGGTATATTTAGTACTAAATTTTAGTTTTCATCTGAAAAATAAGCTTTTTTAGTGTTTTATGTGTTAAAAAGCCATATTTTTTAGCAAACAACCTAATAAAAAATCCTTATTCAACAAAGCTAGAATTATCCATAACTTACTAGTATAAAATACTAGTAAGTATCTTTAATTAAAAAGGACTTTA
>CAKNAD010000171.1 GCA_929200515.1 Candidatus Gorgonimonas leptogorgiae
CTGTAGAAACAGTAACAATTAATGGTAAAGTAGTACAAATGACTAGATACGACGCATATGATATGTTTATATTTCCTGTTATAGAAAAGCTAAAATTTAATTTAGTTTCAGGCCACAAACACATGGATATTAGACGGCTTTCTCCAGAAATAATTTTGCGTATGATTTTTACTACTAATGCAGAATCTTTTTTGCCGGTAATTTATGATAGATGTAAAGAGCTAAAAAAATATTATCCTTATTTATCGGAAAAAAACATAGCTATTATCGAATTTTTAGAAAATATAAGAGCAGTATTTAATGAAAATATAGCTAGCGGTAATTTTGATTCTATAGTAGACAGTTATAATGATATGGCTATATTGTGTCATATCTTAGAAGTTATGAGGGTGGGTAATAAATACTCTGCTTTAAGTACACATCATGTAACACAAGGCTTGCCACTGCTAACAGATCAAGAATTAGAAGATTATGATTTTCATCGGGAACCAGGTTCAACTATAGAAAATAGAACCTATCCATGTCCACGATCTGGTGCAGAAGTTAAACTTTTTAATGAATTTTGCCAAGCTAATGTAATACTAGAAGCCAATAGGCAACAAAAACAATCTTTAATTTCAACAGAGTTAAAAAAAGTAACAAGTCCTTTAGCTATTGGCAAAGAAGATGCAGCAGAACAGTTTATAAAGTCTCTTACAGAAAAGCAACTCGATCCTAAAGAGTTTAAAGATATGATTAGAGTTTAGCTTTTCATCTACCCTACACCTTAAATATAAGGTGTATTTTTATAGTGTGATAGAGTATCACAAGTTAATAGTTCTTATTACTGCATCAGTTAAATGTGGTTCATATATACAATGACCACCATTAGCAATTATATTTATTTTAGAAGATATACAATGCTTTAATAATTCAAATGAATTTTGTAATGGTGATATAAGATTATATCTACCATGTATAATATGTATAGGGGTTTGCATCTTAGTGCCATTTAGCAATTGTTCGATACTTTCTAACTTTTGCTGAGTAAAATAATAGTGTTGAATACAAGCTAAGGATAAAGCTAAGTGAGTATCGTTAAATATATTTTTATCCTTATGATCAATATTGATATTAGATATAGACATCCACCATTTTAACCAGTGTTTAGCGACATTCATTCGTACTATTTCATTAGTACCAAATAATTTTTTCTTGTAATCTTCAAGTAAACTAATATTGCTACCATTAACTAATTCAGCTAACTCGGTGAAATAATCTGGAAAAAATAAATTGGTGCCAGAGTTAAATAACCAATCTATATCTTTGTTTCGTAACAAAAAAGGATTACATGCCACGATTTTTTCTACTTTAGATTGAAATTTAACAGCGTAGCTGATAGTGGCGACAATACCAGAGTGTTGGCAAAAAATAGTTAGTTTATCTATCTTCAAATGCTTTCTTATAGTTTCTATATCTTCTACGGTATTATCTATGCTATTGTTTTTTATTTCGCTATGCGGGGTAGATTTTCCACAACCTCGTTGGTCAAATAAAATAATGTGGAATTTTTCAGGATCAGCAAAGCATCTATCATCAATAGAAATTCCTAAACCTGGACCTCCATGAATTAGTAGTAGCGGAATGCCTTTAGGGTTACCGCATTGCTCTAAATATATTTTATGATTATTCCCAACCGATAACCAAGAATAGTCAAATGGTTTTATGGGCGGGTATAAAACACGCATAAACTCTCCTTTTACAATGAGTATAAGAAATATTATAACTTCCAAGTTACTACAAGTTGTTTAGCAAAGTAGTATTGAAAACACGTTAAAGAGTAAACTATTGTAATAGATTTAGTAGTTGACTATCAGTATTTAAGATCATAATTAACTAGTATATTTAAGTAAATTATGGGGCTTATTTTGGTTAATCAGTACTTGTGTCTATATGTGCAATATATGGTGTTGTAAAACATATAGCGTCTTATTTATTGGTTAATGAATATCTTGATTTTTATAATTATAGGATAATTTTAAGAATATATTTTAAGATAGATAAAATCATAGCTTAATAGAAAGATGCAAATAAAGCACAATATTGCATCTCAAATTAGATTAGTAATTATAGCTAAGAAGATGTTTTGCAGGTGCGTATTCTAGAGACTACGCCTTGCAAATCGGTGTAGTGTAAAAAGCAATAGAAAGGAATTTTATTTACTTCTACTGTATCTTTTACGCTCATTTTCTTTGAGATGTTTTTTACGCATACGAATATATTGGGGGGTTATTTCTACTAATTCATCATCATTAATAAATTCAATAGCTTGCTCTAAAGTATGTAAAACAGGTGGTGTTAGCACGATATTTTCATCAGTACCCGCAGCACGAACATTTGTAAGTTGTTTAGCTTTAGTAGGATTAACAGTTAAATCGTTATTACGGCTGTGTAAACCAATAATCTGACCTTCATAAACTTCTACGTTAGGTTCTATAAATATTTTACCTCTATCTTGCAAATTAAATAATGCATAAGCAAGAACCTTGCCTCTCACCATAGATACTAAAGCGCCATTATGTCGTTGCCCGATATTGCCTTCTTTAGTGCTACCATAATGATCAAAAATTGAGGTTATTATACCAGTTCCTGAAGTTATATTTAAAAATTGTGATCTAAAGCCAATTAAACCTCGTGATGGCATAAGAAACTCTAATCTTACTCTGCCTTTGCCATCGGGGTTCATATCTTGCAGTTCGGCACGACGTAAGCCCATTTCTTCCATTATTGAGCCTTGATGATCGCTTTCGATATCAATAATTACTTGTTCATATGGTTCGCACATTTTGCCATCTATTTCACGAATAATAACTTCTGGCCTAGAAACTGCAAGCTCAAAGCCTTCTCGTCTCATAGTTTCTATTAGTACGGAAAGATGTAATTCACCTCGACCAGACACAATAAATTTATCTGCGTCATCAGTTTGTTCTACTCTAAGAGCTACATTACTAATTAATTCTCTATCTAAGCGCTCACGAATATTTTTTGATGTTACAAATTTGCCATCTAGACCAGCAAAAGGAGAATCATTAACTTGAAAAGTCATACTTACGGTAGGTTCGTCTACTGCAAGTGCCGGTAATTGTTCAGGATGAGATTTATCGCATATAGTGTCTGATATTTTTAGGTTATCGATTCCAGTAATACAGACGATATCGCCAGCTTCAGCTTGATCTACGGGTACTCTTTCTAAACCAAGATAGCCCATAACCTGTTGTATTTTCGCGTTTTTTTGCTTGCCTTGTTTGTCTATTACCGTAACGGTATCGCCAGATTTTAAAACACCTCTGTTAATTCTACCAATACCTATTACCCCAACATAACTGCTATAATCTAAAGCACTAATTTGCATTTGTAGTGGTTGATTTACATCTACTTTAGGAGCAGGGACTTTATCTGTAATCATTTTAAATAGTGGCGTCATATCTTCAGCCATATTGTCGACATCTAAACCAGCGATGCCCCCTAGTGCAGATGCATAGATATAAGAAAAATCTAGTTGCTTATCTGTTGCCCCTAAATTATCGAATAAATCAAAAATCTGATCTAATACCCAATCAGGTCTTGCTCCAGGGCGATCTATTTTATTAATAACAACTATTGGATTTAAACCTTGTTGAAATGCTTTTTGAGTAACAAATCTGGTTTGTGGCATTGGGCCATCAACTGCATCAACTAGTAATAAAACGCAATCTACCATCGATAACACTCGTTCTACCTCGCCACCAAAATCAGCATGTCCTGGAGTGTCGACTATGTTGATATGGAAATCTTCCCAGTTTATAGCAGTATTCTTTGCTAATATTGTTATTCCACGTTCTTTTTCTTGATCGAACGAATCCATTATTCTTTCAGCGTTTACATCTTTACGATTTAAAGTCCCTGATTGCTGTAATAGTTTATCTACTAGAGTAGTTTTACCATGGTCAACATGGGCAATAATAGCAACATTTCTTAATTTACTATTTTTTTGGTCCTGGCATGAATTTTGCATAATATTTATATTCTCATAAAAATAAATCTTTATTTTAATGCTATTAAAAGACGGTTTAGATGACTCTATAACTTAATAAAGAATCATAATATAAGTTTAGACATCTTCAAATGGAAGGTGTTTTATTGATAAATTAAAGTTTTTTGGAAGGTCCTTTATTTATACTTATACAGCTTCTACTATCTGTAAATAGAAAATGTGTTCGCATTCTACACTAATTATATTATTTATTCAATTAACTATGTATCATTTATCGTTTAAAAATAAAATTTTTATAGATTAGTTTTCTGACAGTAAAAAATGCTACACTTATATCATATCCATCTGAAATGAAAAGCACAGCTTCTTAACAGTTGGGTTAGCAGGGTGAATAAAGTAGCAACGATAAATACTAAGGGAATGGTGTAGTCATATGGTTAATCCTTTAAAATCTCAGATTATCTCAGGTAATGCTAAGACAGTTGATGCTAAGACAGGTAAAAAGCGTTCTAGCAAGAAAGGCGGTGTTTTAAGAAGAATAAAAAAAGCTGGTGGGCGAATAACAAGAGCAGTTAGTGAACAAGCATCAAAGTTAGGAATAGTAACTAAAGCAAAACATGAGAGAAACTTGGTTTCTATGGTAAATAGCCTAGATCCTCAGTTTCTAAAAGACACTGAGGATGATAAGGCGGATATTCAAAAAGACTTTGAAAAAAACATACATCTACAAGACCTTAAAAACAAACCAAAACTAAAACGGTCAAATGCTTTTAGAGAAGCAGATGTAGTTGGAAGACGAATAAAACGGTCAGGGGGGCGCTAGTGGGGTTAAGCTACCTATGCACGTGGCGGTTGAAAATGCTAGTTTTCAGCAGGTAGTTATAAGTTGTTAGCTAAGACAGTGTTTCGCAGGTCTAATCAATAAATACTAACGTAAGATAAAAGCTTATAAGGCTTACCCTTCGGGAGCTACTAAAAAGCTTAACTTTATTGTTAAATTGTCTTGAAGTGTAATAAATATTCCTGCGATAATTTGTCCTGAATTTAATCTTTTTATTTAGCTCTGAAATTCTGCATCGTCATTTATTATGTATATATAGCGCTGTTCGCTATTGCTTATACATACTCTGTTATGTTAAATTTAATACAGTATTAATTTTCATATAGTGAGTATAAGCAATGTTGTATAGTTTAGATCTTCGTATAAGAGTAATCAATGCTGTAAAATCAGGTAGTTCTAAAGTAGAAATATGTAAAGTATTCAATATTTGTAGACAGACTATTTATAATTAGATTAACTTAGAATTAAAGCAAGGAAATTTATTACCAAATTAAGAGTTCTAAAACAGGTCATCCACGAGGTATTAAAGATGATCAAAAGTTTAAAAAATATGTAGATAAACATTCTGATTCTACTCAAAAAGAAATTGCACTATTTTTTAATGTTGGTTTAGCCACAGTAAGTCGTACTTTAAAACGAATAGGATATACAAGAAAAAAAAGTCAAACTTATTCAGAGAGAGATGAAAGTCAAAGGCAAAAATATTTTTGCACGATAAGTACTATTAAAAAAGATAAAATAATATATTTAGATGAGTCTGGCATGAATGATAATGACTTTTATCCTTATGCTTATACTGAAGTGGGAAAGCGTCATTATGAATCACATCCTGGTCATTATAATAAGCGTATAAGTATGATCGCTGGGTTAAATAACAAAAATATATTAGCACCTTTTATGTTTGAAGGTCATTGTAATACTAAACTTTTTGAAGAATATATCGAACAAAAATTATCGCCTGCTCTTAAGCCAGATATGATTATAATTATGGATAATGCAAGTTTCCATAAATCATTAAAAATTAGACAATTAATAGAGAGTAAAGGCTGTAAACTAATATTTTTGCCGCCATATTCTTCAGATTTAAATCCTATTGAGCATTACTGGTATAAGATAAAAAATGATATAAGAAAAGGAATGAGAAACAATAAGATGAAGTTAGCTGAAGCTATGAATTCTGTGTTAACAAGGTTGTCTACATGTTAACGGTTAGCGCTATATAGCTCTACCCGTTAATACCAGGGTAAACGCATCTAAATCGTTGTATTTTAAGGCTTTTAAGCTAATAATTAACTGTAAAACATACTGTTTTTTAATTTTATAAATAAATAAAGCTTATTTCTGTTTAATCTGTATAAATTAAGAATAAAGTTAAATATGTATTTTCCAGCGATTATTTGGCACTTTATACAACATATTTGGTAACAACTAGAATCTTTCTCATCACTTATAAACACTGGTAATTAGATGCGTTTACCCTGCCGTTAATACGTAGACACTTTTAGTAGTTACTTATAT
>CAKNAD010000172.1:0-4088 GCA_929200515.1 Candidatus Gorgonimonas leptogorgiae
TTATTAACAAATGGATATAATATTATCGTTAAATATCATGTAGGTTTTAGTTATTGTATACAGGTGGCAGCTGGAAATGCGGGTTTTCAGCAAGTAATTTTTAGCTTGTTAAACAAGGCATCTACTTTGACTATTTATATTCGTATTAAATTAAAAAGTAGTAACGCAGTTTAAAAGCTAAAAAGACTTGCCCTCTAGGAGCAGTAAAAAGATTTACTTCATAGTTAAAATACCATTAAATATTTATCTTCAGCTAAGTGCTGTATAATAGTTTGACTAAAATTAAATAGTTGTTATAATTTACTACCCATTAAAAAAAAATAATAACAAGGTAACATAAATGAAATTTAGTCTATTAGCAGTGCTACTTGCTAAAATATCAATGCTAACACAGATACAACCTTATTCATTAGCAACAAACTATACTGAAGTAAGTAATCAATACTTAGCAAATAACACTGTAGCTTCTCAAATAAATCAATCATTAGTAAATATAGGCAATTATAAGACTCCCGATGTTTTATCCCGAGTAAAGCGCGAGCCTAAAGGTGGTTATTCTGCTGGACGTAGCGGTGGTGGTCGAAGCAGTGTAGGACGTAGTGGAAGATCATACAGAGGCTCATACAGAAGTAAATCTAATTCATATACAAGAAGTCGGTCGTCGTACAGAGTATCAAAAAATTATTTTACTGGTAAAAAATGGTACAATTTAAACGGTAAGAAAGTTAATTTATATAAAGGATTATTATATACAAAATCAGGGGCAACAAAAAGGTTTATAACAACATCTAAAGGTATAAAATATAAAATCAAGAATATTAATAATTGGTTAAATATAAAAACTAAAGATAAATTTATAATCAGCACCTTACCTAAATTAGTGCAGTATAATAATAATCATCATTTATTTAAATTAGCTGTCTGTAATTTTTATTTCAATTACCATTGGAATAAGCCACTAGAAATGCATCTGCTAGATCATAAAAATAATAATCCTTTCAAATTGTCATTTATACCAAATTATGAAGATAAATCTACAATAGATATAGGCTATTACGATATTAATAAACCAACTAATAATTTTGCCAATAGCACAGTGGAATCAAATCATACTACAACTGAAGCAAAAACAGTTAGAACTTTTGTAAAATTGGCTTCTATACCTAGAGGTAGTCATATTAGCTTTGCTGTATTGAATCAAGTATCAGTAAATAACCCAATCTCAACAACAAGTTTACCCAAAATTAATAATACTGAGATAGCAGATTATAACACTACAGCAGAGTATAATATAACTAGTTTACCACACAATATTACTAAAAATAATGCCACAACAGTTTTGCCAATTCCTGTTATTATAAACCAAAATAGTACTGATATAAACCATATGCAAAACATTACATCACCGATAAACTCAACAATTTCTTATGATGCTAATAACATTACTCAGGTTAATTCATTATTAACTCAACAAAATATTTTAAATGCCCATTCGCAGCTTGTTATAATGACTGATAATAATATTATTAAAAAAATTCCTTTGCCTCAAAAAGTTGATTATTTTCTTATTAATAGTAATAACGATACTATTTTAACCTATTCTATGAATAGCCCTAAAATAGAGAGAAAACGTAATAATAATAACAATTGGTGGCATTGGGGTGCCGCAACTACAGGAAAAGATATTAATTATCTATTGCTATCAGCTTTAGCCTTGATAAGTGCAAAATCATTATTTTAATAAGGTAAAAGTAATTTAGCATCCTTACTCCATAAACCCTTGCCCTTTGGGGCAGGGTATTTTGCGTTTTATTTATTTATTTGTAGTTTCTACTAGTTCTATTCTCCATGTCATAGCTTTACCAAGTTTATCAGTATATCGTTTACTAAGTCCGTTATCTGTAAAAAACTCTTTAACATCTATAAAAGATTGCGGAGTGTCAGATTTGTTATATATGTACATAGAATTTAAAGTGTCAATGCTTGAATAAGTAAAGGCTTGCTGACAAACTAATACTGATTCTGTTGCAGACAAATAAGCATAAATAGAGAATCTATACTTTAAATTAGGATGATATTTGTCAGAAGGTACAAAACCGTTTTCTTGTTTTACCCGAAAGCGTGGTGGTATCTGTTCTTTATAGTTTTCGTAATCCAAATAATATTCTTTTTTTGAGAAGTTATATCTACATACTTTATTTTGCTTTGTTGTAATAACTAATAAATGTTGTTCATTAATTGAAACTGTTGCATCTGCATAAGTAAATTGTTTTCCTTTAGGGTCTTTATCATCTAAAGAAAATTCATATATAGGAAGGGAAATTAAGTCTAATTTTTTTGAAATTAACAAGCTATGATCAAAATTTATGGCGTTTTTAACTTGTTCGTTATATTTATCAATATTCAATAATCTTTTGCGAACAACTAAAAAAGGGAACATAGAACTTTTAGGTTTATATTCAACAAACGACTCAGGACATTTGTTTGTATGTTTTGCTAAATCTTTTTTCTCTCTATCTGTTAGCTTTATTTTACAGTCAGGGCATTGTATTATGGGATTGCTTCCAGTTGCAGTTGATAATTTTCTGTCACTTAATGCTTGTTTACCGTCACATATTTTTAAATGAGTTTCCATTTTGTTAAGAAGTAAGACATTACCACACTGTTTAGGGCAAATAGCTATAGCATTACATTTTATGTCATTGATTGCTTTTTTAGCTTGTATGTCTTCTAGAGGCGTGCCGGTATCTGTGAATGAATCATTACATGTAGGACATGTAGAATTTCCATAATCAATGGAGCACTTTCTACAAAATAAGTGTCTGTTTTCTAAGGCTATATTTGTTTTATTGCATAAAGATACAGGATCTTCTGGAATTTGGAAGCAAATTATACATCTTGGAAAACTTTTTTCGCTAGCTATTATGCTTATAGTTGGATACTCTTTTGTAAAAGCATTATTAGTAAAATTAGTTTGTAAGCTTGGCAAACTAGAAAGTTGGCTATCAGTTAAAGTAAATGTGTTCATAGTTATTTTTATTATTCAAGTAAGTTGTTATTAAAAGCCTTATAGCTATAAAGTATAAAGGAAAAAATTTTACCTTAAGCTATGCATTTTTAAGTAGTTTACATAACCTAGCTTATTATCTGCCCACCAACAACTGAAAACATAAGTTTATTACTAGTGTTGTCTATCAAAGCATACGCATCACGATCAAAAAAAACACCTACTGTGGTATCATCTATGAATAATGATTCCATAGGTACATATCCTGTTATAGTATTATAAACTAATCTGTAACTCAGTATATCATCGTCTGCAATATTATATTCTAGCTTATAATTACGGCATCTATTTTTTTTAGTAGTTTCTTGCCAAGTATTTTTTATTAGTTCAAAAGATTTATAACTATTTTTATGAAAAACTGCTAGCTTATCACCCTTATAGTTTAAACAGATACTTGTTATTAGATTAGAAGAATCGTGATAATATATTTTTTTATTTTTTTTATAGGGGGACATAGTAATAATTTGTACTGAAATCTTATCTCTACAAACTAATATTGACCCGTCATTATTGTAGCATTCAGGAATACTAATACAATTATCTATACTATATTCAACATTCCAATTATTATTATTTTCACCAATAACACATAAAGTCTTATTTTTTAATAAAGCAATAACTTTATTGTTATATTGATTTAAACAAATACTCTCTATTTTATCATTTAATTTAAGATTACATATGTCATTTTTTAAATCACTAGTCTTTTTGCACTTACTAGGAATATCAACTATTTGTAATGTATTATTAGAAAAATTAGCTACAGTTATAGTGTCTTCTGCTTTAGTAGCAGATAGACATTTAGCTGCAAATGGTAACTCTTTAGTATTTCTGTTTTTTATTGCATAAACCTTACGCTGTTTTTTACCTTCAGAAAAACTAATATTATGCAACTTAGTGTTATTTTTATTTTCTGTAATGACAAATAATTTATCGCTAGTTTGACTAAAGCACATATCGCATATTTTATTATTTTTAGAATACTTAAAAAAATATGAAGGTTCATCATCAGGCTCTTGTC
>CAKNAD010000172.1:4098-6349 GCA_929200515.1 Candidatus Gorgonimonas leptogorgiae
TGTCTATCATATTTTTTAGATATACCAATTACGCTAATTACGCGATATGTAAAAAAATAACCTTCGTAAACTGAGGTAAAAGCTCCCCAATTATTATTAGGGCTAATAGCTTTTTTCTCAAGTAATATTGGAACTGACACAGTAGGTATGGTTTTAATATCTTGCATATTATTATCTTAATTATTAAATTTTATTTTTATTCAAGTTAAGCATTTAAAAAAACATATAAAGATTGTTTATATATATTTGCATTGTAAATTTAATATAATGTAAATTTTTACAAGCAATTGCTTTATATTTTTAATGTATGTATTTACAATTTTAACACTATAACATTGCTTTTTTGATTGCTGTAGTTTGATAGATACATATATTTTTAATTGGTTCAGTTTATTTTATATTTTTAAGAAATTATTCTAACTGCGTAACTTGAGTTATAATTTTTAAAAAGTTAATGAAAGTTAAAATTTATCTGCACTAGCATATTGCCAGCATGCTTTGAATTGTTCAGGTACAGTTTTTTGTTGTAATAATGATGCGGTTTCGATATAGTCATAAATTTGATCATAAGACTTAACTGTATTAGCATCGATGCGCCGAAGAATCATTTGTGGTTGCAACTCACAAGCTGAGTTTAATCCCATAGCTCCTATTATTTCTAAAAAGCTTTTTATAGTATTTTTGTGGAAATTTTCTACTCTGTTTTTTTTATCATTTATATCTAGCCCTCTTATTAAACGTTTATTTTGTGTAGCAACGCCAACAGGACAAGTATTTTTATTGCACTCTCTTGATTGTATACAACCTAAAGCCATCATCATTGCTCTGGCTGAATTACACAAATCAGCACCTAATGCGATATAACGTATCATATCAAACCCAGTGGCGATTTTACCACTACAGATAATCTTAATTTTATCTCTTAACCCAAATCCAACTAAACAATTATGTACAAAAATAAGACCATCTTTTAAAGCTGTACCTATATGGTTAGCATATTCCATAGGCGCTGCTCCAGTACCACCTTCAGCACCATCAATAGTAATAAAATCGGGGTAGATTTCTGTTTTTATTATTGCTTTACAAATAGCAAAAAATTCAGACTGTTTACCAAGACATAGTTTGAAGCCAATGGGTTTATAATTAGATAATTCACGTAATTTTTGTATAAACATACACATGCTTTCTGGAGAATCAAAAGCACTATGAAATGCAGGAGATAATACATCTTTTCCTAATGGGACGCCTCTAATTTTAGCAATTTCTGCGGTGAGTTTTTTTGCAGGTAATACACCTCCATGTGAAGGTTTTGCTCCTTGTGATAATTTAATTTCTATCATTTTAACTGCATCAAGATTAGCTTTTTGTTGAAATAATTCTTCTGAAAAGTTTCCTTCTGCGGTACGTACACCAAAATATCCTGTGCCTATTTGCATAATAATATCACCACCTTGTTGGTGATAAGAAGTGAGTCCGCCTTCGCCAGTATTATGTGCAAAGTTACCTTGTTTAGCTCCTAAATTTAGTGCAACAATTGCATTAGATGATAACGAGCCATAACTCATAGCAGATATGTTTAGCCTAGAAGCATTATATTTTTGTCTGCATTGATTCGAGCCTATAGTAACACGACTATCTGTGCTTATAGGTTTAGGAGCTAGTGAATGTAATACCCATTCATAACCTTCTTCAGTAATAATAAACTTAGTACCAAAGCCAATTGTATCGTCTAAATTTTTAGCTCTAGAATAGATAACATTACGTATTTCACGATTAAAAGGAGTTTCGCTTCTATTATTAGCAATAAAGTATTGCTGAATTTCTGGTCGAAAAAATTCTAGTATAAAACGTATATGACCTAAGACAGGGTAATTTCTTAGAATTGAATGTTTTTTTTGGGTGATATCATAAATAGTAATAAAAGTTAATATCCCGATGAATCCCCAAAACAATAAGATATTAGCATGCACAGATAATAACAGTGCTAATATTGCTAATAGCACGACTCCAAACCCTAAATATAAATTGTGTCTCATAACTAAATACCTCCTTAAATTATTAAGTATATACTTAATAACTCAAATTACGCAGTAGAGAAAATTAGTGTATAATGAAGTAATGAATATTGAAATAATTAATTTATACTCAGATTACTTAAGTTATTCTTTTGGAAAAACAACAGCAACTGGTATCTCGGAATTATTAAATGGTGTATATGCCGTACAATATAACAGTTTAGCATATATTATAT
>CAKNAD010000173.1 GCA_929200515.1 Candidatus Gorgonimonas leptogorgiae
ATTTAGAACCTTCGCCCTTTAGGGCGGAGTAGTTCAGAGGGTTAAAGCTCATAAAATTAAGATACTAAAATTAAGATTATTAAGTAATTTTGTCTATTATTCTTTCTGTAATATTTTTAGGACTATTTTGATTGTTATTTAAAAAATTATTAATATCATCATTCGGAAAATAATTTCTCACAAGATATCCAGCAACAAATGCTACAACGATTCCCGTAGAAATAGCAAAAGCTATAAGACATTTTTTTAATTTTCTGTTTTTATTTTGTATTTGTATATTCTCGTAGCTATTGTTTAATAAAGAATTTTGAATAGGTAAGCTTTGTCCAGCTTCTGATGTAGAATAGTTATACATAAACATTACCCTTTTTAAATGAATAGTTATAATTAATTTAATAAAATTATTGAGTAAATTATATTTTTTTTATTAAAAAATGCCGTAAACCTAATTATTTTAGGTACGGAAAAAAATCACAAAGTTTTTTATTACTAGTTAAAAATAGACAATTAGTTATACTAAATACATTAGTTGATTGTTACAAAATATAAAAAAGTATGCAAGTTATTTTTAAATTGTACAACAATAATATTATTTACAAAAAAGTCTATAGCTTTAAAAATACTTTATAATATAGACTAATACTATTACCACTATATTATATTTAGTATTTAAATAAAATATTATTGCGTCTGATTTTGTAGTAGAAGATTCTGTATTAGGTATTGTAAATAATGTCGTTGTAGGTTTTAAGGTTGGTAAACCTTTTGTTGGAGCTTTAGGGGTAGAGATTATAGAAACTTTGTTGCATAATGGTTGATTGCAACAGTTTAAATTAATATAAGTCATCTTAACGTTGTGGTTAAGAAGATATTCTTCTGTATTAGTTGTATTAATACATAGGTTATGATGCAAGCAAC
Source organism: Candidatus Gorgonimonas leptogorgiae (assembly GCA_929200515.1). GTDB lineage: Bacteria > Pseudomonadota > Gammaproteobacteria > Pseudomonadales > Endozoicomonadaceae > CAKMZJ01. The sequence goes on from CAKNAD010000173.1 coordinate 919, forward strand.
GTTCTTTATAGATAAAAAAATTATTATTATAGACAGCAAAAGAAGCACCACAAAAATACTTTGTAGCGTTGCAAGTTGTTACATCATTACAGTTATTATTTATAAGTGTATAATTAGCGGGTAAGTAACCATAAGCTTGGCAATTATTACAGGTAATATTAAAGCTTTCGGAGTACATGATATGCGATATAGAGCTTAAAATATATAATATTAATAGGGTCATTTTTATTGTGTTTCTTATATATAGTGAATCATTTATTATAGGCCAACGGTAAAAAATATATTATAGATTATTTACCGTTGGCAAAATCTTTTTTTTAAATATACTAAACGATTAAATTTATTAAATTAATATAATCATAATTTTTTTAGAACTATTTTAGGATTATCAGCATCGCCGTGTATACGATAACTAATATTAGCTAAGGCATTAATTTTTTTTCCTATTGCTTTATCAGCAATAAAAATTAATGCAGATAACATAGGATTAGCTGCTAAAAATAAACTAATAATTGGTAAGTTAGATACAATTGGCAGTGTGATTACTAGGTCTAACTCTAATTGATTAGAATTAATATCAACCATTCCAGATAACTTTTGTGTAGATGAAGGAGAAGTCATAATTATATAATCATCGGTATATATTTTACCGTATGATAACAAGCAACTTCCTTTAAGACTATCAAAAGAGTATCCTGAAGAAAATAAATCTGAAAAATCTAATTTTAGTCTTTTAAATAAAGAGTCTGCATTAAATAATCCTAGTGGTTTTAATATTTGCGTATTTTTTTCTATTTTATTAATCTGTCCGTCTTTAAGGACTGCACTTATATTACCATATAATTTATTTTTTTTAACATTTAATGGCTTATCATCCCAACCTAAAGCGAAAGAAATACTAGCCTTTTTAGTACTAATTATTTTCCTCTTCTTAAAAAAATCATTTAATAGAGAGTTTTTGCTATTAGAGGAAACATCGCCTTGTATCCAGCATTTATTTATACCATTGATTTTTTGCCAATCTGCAAATAGTTGTATATCGGTATCTTGTACATTTGTTTTTAAATCACTAATTTTGAGGATATTATCTGTAAAGTCAACTGCAAAATTAATTTTGTTTATTTTAAGGTTATTATAATTTAATTGGTCTATTTTTACTGTTAGTGATGGTAGATCTTGCCAATCCATGTTCAAAATTTTATCTTCTAATAATGATAGTGAATTAGATTTTACGGTATTTGTATTTTCTAATATAATTTTTTTAAAGTCTAAAATAATAGGTAGCTTGTTGTTTTTTGCAAAGCTAATATCTCCGGTGACTATATCACTAGTTATCTCAAAATTATAATAATTTTGACTTTGTTTGGATTTTATTTCAAGATTCTTTAAATTAATGTCTTCATAATTTAATTCTTTAATTCGTAGGTTATCTAATTGAAAATTAGATGACTGTTCTGTTTTAGGAAGCTTGTTAAAAAAATCAAACCAATCTTTTGCATTAACTGTTGCTATATTGCCATCTAGTATATAAGTTTTATTATCATTAGATTTTTGATTTGCAGTATTAGAATTTTTAATATTAATATTTATTGAATTATTATTTTCTAATTCTAGGTTAACCTGCTTATGATTATTTTTGTTTGCGTAAAAACGCAAATGTATTGGTAACAGCTTTGTGCTTTCTTTGTAAAAAGGTTGTGGTAGGTTACTACTAACGCCTTCGAGGTTGCTTTCTAAGGTGAAATAATTTTCATTTGTTGCTGGATAAAAATCAAAGGTGCAACGATGGCGCATTTTTCCTGATAAAAAGTTATCTATAGGGTAATCAATAAATTCGCCTACATTTTTAAATGAGATATTACCGTTACATATACCACTTATTGTTTTAATTTGATTAGTGTTACTATCTAATGTTGATTTTATCTCAAAGGTATGTTTTTCATCAAATAAATAAGCAGTTATAAAGTCAGTATTTAATCCTGTTGTATTATTATAGTTAAAAGAACCATTTACGTTGTTAATTTTGAGGTTATTTTGTTTATCATCAATGTTTACATTAGTTATTTTTGAATTTATATCGATTACAGGGCTATAAGTTTCTTGAGATAAAGGTAAGTGTGCATCTACTTTAGAGTGAATTAAGCCATCAATGTTAATATTTTGTAACATAGTGGTTAACTTTGTATTATCTAACACATGTGTAAGTAGATCTTTAATTTGATTGTTTTCGGACTGCATAACCGCATGTACCGATAGCTTACTATGATTATTTAATGTAGCTGAAGCTTCTAAATGTTGTATATTATTTTTTAGCAATTCAGCACTTGTTGCTATGATATCTACTTTTGTGTTATCTAATGCTAGCTTTCCTTTTGTTTTATCGAGAGAAAATGACTGAGTTGGAATATCAATAGTTAAATCATTAAAGATGCAAAATAATCTTGTTTGATTGTGCTTGCTTCTATTATTTTGTTTTTGTAAGTAACCATTAAATAAATATGTTATTTGGTCTATATGAGCGTTATGTAATGAATTATTAAGCCAGTTATTTAATTGATTTGATACAATGGCTTCTTTAGGTAAATATTTAGGCAATATATTTAAAGTGGTATCTTTTGCTGAAAGAAGTAATGACAAATGTAGTGGTGGAGCAACAGCTTTTGTAGGAATGTTTAACTTTAACGCTCCTCTAACCTGTTCTTTATCTCCGATTAAATTTATATTATGCAGAGATATATTTACGTAATTATTATTTATATACCATTTAACAAAAGTACTTGCATAGTTATAGTGCATTTTTTTATTATAAATATTAGGAATGTGGATATCAAAATTTGTAGAATTCACGTGAAAAACACCGCTGTTCTCTGTAGTAGAGAGTTTTCCACTGACATTAGTCAATTCAGGTATTCCTGTTGTTGCTTTGATGCTAATATTATTTAAAATTGCTGTTAATTCTAATTTATTGAACCTGCTAATTGTATCAAGGTTATACTTTAAATAAAAATTATCTACCGCACCTTTAGGATCTAATTGTTGTATAGTTTTAAAATATTTATTATCTGTATATAAAAAGTGATTTATAATTTCTGTAATATTGTGCAAATGTAAATTACTTGCATTACAAATAAAATGTTTTTTGTTAACAAATTTGTTGCTAATAAAAATATTAGCTTTTAATGCACATTGCGATGCATCATGGTAGTTGCAGCAAATATCTTGTAGCCACAAATTAAAAACATCAAAATCAGAAGCATGATAAAAAAATTTAGAGGCAAGATTCATTGAATTATGATTATTAACATTTTTTAAATAGATTAAACCATCTACTTTTACTGAAGTGTTATCTGCATACCAATTACCATCTATAGAAACACTACAATTTTTTACAATAGAGAAATCTTGATATATAAAGTCTTGTAAATCTTCAACTAAGATATCTGATATCTTTAATTTACCCTGCCAAGATTCTTGTTGTTTAATAGTAGTTGATTGTCCTGATATTTCTATAGTTTTATCATCTGCGTATATTCCAGCTTGTAAGATTTTACCATGTTTTTTTTGATCTATTAATATTTGTGGTATTTTTATATTATGGACTTTAGAGTTTGTATATAAATTTATAGACACATCATTTATTGCCACCCTAGATTTTAACACTTGAGTTAAAAAATAATTAAAGTTTAGATTATTTTTTGAATCCCAAGATCTTGATAAAGACGCTACACCAAGTAAACTCCATGAATTAATATCAGTGTTTTCTAAGTTTATTACCATTTTCTTTGTGGAGATTGTATTGTAACTTAGCTTAAAAGATACTAATAATTTATATAAATCAAGTTCTAATTTAAGTTCATCAGCTATTAATGCTGGACTAGTAGCATTTTTACCTGCTATTTGTAGTTTGCCTAACTGTAATAAAGGGTAGCCTCCATTCCAGTCTAAAACTAAATTTTTTATTGTAATATCAGAGTGCAATTTATTTTCTAACCAGTTACAAAGACCTTGTTGGTAATTAGGTAATACGTAAACTAATAACCTAAAGGACAATAAAACAGTTAACATCAAAGATAAATAAGTAAAAACCGATATTTTTAATAATTTCAAACAATATTTACTGATAGCCACAATAGAACCAATGAGTTAAAATCTTATTTTAATGCGTAAGTATAAGACAATTATACACTTTATACAGCTATATTTTTAAGTAAAAGATATATTTACATTATCTTTATCTAATTATAGTACTTTACTAAAAGATATATTTTATATGCTTTGTACTCTAAAAGTTATCATAAATTAAAACTATTTAAGATAAAATAACTTATTCTCTCCTGTACCTTTACTTTATATAGATGTACAATAAGGCAACAAATGTGCAACCGCAAGTATAAGTTGCATATCTTCAAATAGAATATTCTATATACTAAATTAAATAAAAATACTCTGCATTGAAGCATAAGGGTAATAATGTTATTTATAAATAAGGCTATATAACATATGGACTTTACAAAAAAAAAAATAGTATACAACAATAAAGTTGTATATAACTTTGCCTTAATGGCTGTGTTTTGGGGCGTTATTGGTATGGCAATAGGCCTGTTAATAGCCGGGCAACTAATATGGCCTGAACTTAACCTCAATTTACCATGGACGACTTTTGGTAGGCTGCGACCATTACATACAAACGCAGTTATTTTTGCTTTTGGCGGTAATGTATTGTTTGCAACATCTTATTACGTTGTTCAGCGCACTTGCTATACTGCTTTGGCTTTTCCCTCTCTTGCAAAATTTACTTTTTGGGGTTGGCAACTAGTAATTGTTTTAGCTGCTATTTCTTTACCTTTAGGTATGACTACATCTAAGGAATATTCCGAACTAGAATGGCATATAAGTATCTTATTGGCAATAGTATGGATAAGCTATGCCATAGTATATTTCACTACTATTGTAAAAAGGACAACTAATCATATTTATGTAGCAAATTGGTTTTTTGGTGCTTTTATCTTAACCACCGCTGTGTTGCATGTAGTAAATAGCATGTGTATACCTGTAAATTTAACTAAATCATACTCTCTATATTCTGGAGCCACCGATGCTATGATCCAATGGTGGTATGGACATAACGCAGTTGGCTTTTTTCTTACAGCAGGTTTTTTAGGAATAATGTATTATTTTGTTCCTAAGCAAGCACAAAGACCAGTTTATTCTTATAGGTTATCAGTCGTGCATTTTTGGACATTAGTTGCTATTTATATTTGGGCTGGACCTCACCATTTGCACTATACAGCTTTACCAGATTGGGCACAAAGTTTAGGTATGGTTATGTCGTTAA
>CAKNAD010000174.1 GCA_929200515.1 Candidatus Gorgonimonas leptogorgiae
TAATAGCTAGCAGGAAGTTTTTATTTTGTAACAACCGAAAAATATCTAACGAAAAGGTAGAAAAAGTTGTAAATGCCCCTGTGAAACCAGTCATAATAAAAATCTTCCAAGAAGATGATAATAAGGATTTTTCTATCAGCAAATGCCAACTAATGCCAATAATTAATGAGCCTATCAAATTAACAACAAGGGTAGGAAGCGGATATAAATATACATTTTTTGTTAATGTGAATAATTCATAAATTTTAGCTCGTAATATTGCACCTAGGGCACCGCCAGTAATTACTGCCAACCAATGAGTTTCTAACATAATAATACCTGTTTTGCTTGCAAAATACCGTCTTAATTAACAGCTTGTAATCACTTGCTTGCCCCGTTTACTAATTATTACCTTTATAGTTTAGTAACTGATATTCATTTAATATAGCTGTAATTTCTTCTTCAGGTGCTTCAGGTATACTGATATTTTCTCTGGTTATTTGTTTAGCTATATTAAGGTATTGTTCCGATACTTCTAAAAATATTGCTTGTGGAATTAAAGTATCTTGTGCTAATTTAATCCGCTGTTGCATTTTATTTGCATTTAATAGGATATCTGCATCTGCAACTAAGTTTAAAAGTTTTTGGCGGAAGAATTCTTTTGATTGTTCTATTATGTTGCCATTATTATATTCATGGGTATTCCACATTCTAGATGAATCAGGAGTGCCGATTTCGTCTATGTAAATCAAATGTCTATTATCGTTAGCATCGTTAGCGTATCCAAATTCAAATTTGGTATCAACAAAAGTTTGTCCTATATCTGCTAGTTTATTACTAATAAAATTAAAACCTAATGTTAATAAATGTTCATATTTTGTTATATCTTCTAGGCAATAAAAATTAAATTTTTGATAATTATCTTCAATTATTTTTCTTGATATATTGGCATCTTCAGTGGCACTAACACCATTGATGTCGTTAATAATACCCTTAGTAGTTGGTGTTATTAATAGCTTATTTAACTTTTGATTTTTTTGTAAATTATCTGGCAATTGAATACCAGATATTAACCTTTCTCCTTGCTGATAATTTCGCCACATAGATCCAGTGATATATTGCCTAGCTATAGCTTCTATTTTTAGCGGTTGTACTTTTTGTACTATCCATACTAAAGGATGAGGAGTGTCGACAATATGATTATTTGCGAAACCATTAGCAGCAAATTGGTTGAACCAAAAACTTGATATCGCATTAAGTACCGCTCCTTTTCCTGGTATTCCACGTAAATTATTTTCACCTTGCCATACACAATCAAACGCACTAATTTTATCGGATATAATCATAACTCCTAATTCAGAATCAAGAGATACGTTATAGTCGTGCTGTTCAATTAGTCGTTTACTGTCTTGTTTAGTTAGCCAATATACTGAACGTACTTTACCACTGTGTACAGCAGTTTCTGTTTTTATAGGAAAGTTATTAGTTTTGTCTATAACCTTTAAGCTCATAGTCTTCCTTTAAGTGCTGATAAACTTTTAGTAATTTTAATAAGAAGTTATACTGTTTGTTTTTTATTAAGAGCTAAGTTTAATTTATTTTAATATTATAGGCAAGTACTTACCTTAATAACAAATTATGTTAAACTTTAAAAAGCTAATTATACCTATATATAAGAGAGATTTATGACATCAGAAAATTACTTTGATTACATAGTAATAGGAGCAGGCAGTGGCGGCATAGCTACTGCTAATAGAGCAGCAAGTTATGGCAAAAAAGTTGCTTTAATTGAAAAAAATATAATAGGTGGCACTTGTGTTAATGTAGGCTGTGTGCCTAAAAAAATCATGTGGCATGCTAGTCAAATTGCAGAAGCGTTAGAGCTAGCTAATAACTATGGTTTTAATATAAATCAACCGCTAGATGCAAACACTTTTAATTGGAAACAGTTAATTAACAGTACAAATGATTATATTTCTAGGATTCACAAAGCTTATACAAATATTTTTCAACAACACAATATAACTTTAATAACAGCAGAAGCTTCTTTTCTCGATAGCAATACTGTAATAGCAGCAGGTAAAAAATATCATGCTGAACATATATGTATTGCAACTGGTGGTTATCCTAAGGTGCCAGATATTCCAGGAGCTAATTATGGTATAACTTCAAATGATTTTTTTAGTTTGCAACAACAACCTAAAAAGATAGTAATTATTGGCTCAGGCTATATTGCTGTAGAAATTGCTAGTTTTCTTAATTCTATAGGCACTGATACTACTATAATAGCTAGAAAAAATAATATTTTGACTAGTTTTGATAACAGTATATCATCATCTTTAGCAGAATTATTGCAACAACAAGGTATCAAAATACTGTTTAATACTTTGGTAACGAAAATAGATAATACTAACAATAGCCTTAATATCGATTTAAATAATAATAGCTCAATACAGGCTGATACCATATTATGGGCAATTGGTCGTGCACCTGCTGTTGAATCATTAAAGCTTGCAATTGCAGCTGTTAATACAAACGCCCAAGGATATATAGCAGTAGATAACCATCAAAATACGAGCCAAGCAAATATTTATGCAATAGGAGATAACACTGGTAACATTCAACTAACTCCAGTTGCTATAGCTTCTGGCAGAAAACTTGCAGATAGAATTTTTAATAGCCAAAAACAGTCTTGTATCTCTTATAAAAATATCGCATCGGTAATCTTTAGTCACCCTCCTGTAGGTACAATTGGCATGACTGAGCAACAAGCCATTAATACATTTGGCAAAGAAAATATTAAAATATACACTAGTAAATTTAAACCTATGTATTTATCAGTTGCTAATATGAATACAATGACTACAATAAAAATGATTACACTAGCAGCAACCGATAAAATTATCGGGCTACATATAATTGGAATCGCTGCTGATGAAATGCTACAAGGCTTTGCAGTTGCAATAAAGTTAGGGGCAACAAGAACAGATTTTAATGAAACCATTGCTATTCACCCGACATCAGCAGAAGAAGTGGTCTTAATAAAATAAAATATTAGGTGTATAGTATTGATTTTTAAAAGTAAATCCCAATATAAGAATGATAACTTTCCTAATACTATGTAAGTATACCAATAAAAGGAAAACACATGAAACGCATATTATTATTTTTAGCTACAAATTTTGCAGTTATTTTATTAGCAAGTTTAACTTTAAATATACTAGGAGTAGGCAATTATTTAACTGCCTCTGGTCTTGATTTAGGGAACCTTTTAGCTTTTTGTTTAGTCTTTGGTTTTACAGGATCTTTTATTTCGCTGCTACTTTCTAAATATATAGCTAAAATAAGCACAGGAACTAATATAATCACTTCTCCTAGGAATGAGCAAGAACATTGGTTAATGGTTACTGCCTCTAAATTAGCAAGTAAAGCCGGAATAGCTACTCCTGAAGTAGGTATTTTTGAATCAAATGATTCTAATGCATTTGCAACAGGTTGGAATAAAAATGCTGCTTTAGTTGCGGTTAGTAGAGGACTACTTAATAAATTTTCTAAAGCAGAAGCAGAAGCAGTTTTAGGACATGAGATTGGCCATATAGCTAACGGTGATATGGTAACTCTTAGTTTAATTCAAGGGGTAGTAAATACTTTTGTAATGTTTTTTGCCAGAATTATTGGCTATGCTGTTGACAGTTTTTTACGCAAAGATGAAGAAAGTTCTAGCACTGGCATGGCTTTTTATATAACTACCTTTATTGCTGAAATTATACTAGGTTTTCTTGCTAGTGCGATAGTTATGTGGTTTTCTAGATATCGCGAATTTAGAGCAGATATTGCCGGAGCTAATCTAGCAGGCAAAACAAATATGATTAACGCTCTTAAAAGATTACAATCTGAGTATGATGCACCTTCTGAAATGCCAGAAACCATGGTTGCTTTTGGAATTAGAAGCAGTAATAAAGATGGATTTATGTCTTTATTTAGAAGTCATCCTCCAATAGAGGATCGTATTTCCGCTTTAGAAGATGTATAATAAAGCATACAAATTAAAATATTTTGTTATTTTTAATAACATAAATTGTTTAATAAGCTAAGCATATACAACACAAAGTGTATATATTGATATTGCAAGAAGCTAAAAAGTTTTATCAAAAATATAAATATTTTAAAAATATTTATAAAAATTAAATAAAAAATGGAATTTTTATACAATTTGTAAGTCAATAAGTACTTGCAACCTATAAATTAATGTTGTAAGCTTTAGCAAAAATAGTATATCATGTAGTTTTGCGTACAATGGCAGGTGTTTTTCGTATGCTTCTTTAGATGCTAAAGTAAACTTAGTGTAACTCTAGAATAAAGCAGTATGGTATATATGCGTTAAATCTTAAGACTTGATTATTATATTTATTAAAACCACTTGAAACCTAGCGTTTTTATTAAAACAAATATTCTGTCTTAAAGTGAAAAAAATATATTAAGTAACGACTTTTATTGCTAATATATATTTGCGTATTTTTTTATTTTTGTATAACATGCTACTAAAGTCTTTTCAGAAATTTTGATACCAGATGTGTTTTGTATATTAATTTTCCTGTAGAAGGTTTTATTGCATATTATTTTGCGAATGGTATACTATTCGTGTAATAATAATACAAATGATTACTCAGAATAAAAGGCTAATTTTTAGCAGAAGTAGTATTCTTAGTGTCTTTAAATTATAAACAAAACTATTAATTCTACAAATTATAATGAAAGAGGTTTTAATGAAGTTAAATAAGATTACAATGGCTTTGTCAGCTACAGTATGTGGCTTGTTGCTAGGAAGCTCGTTATGCTTCGCCGAAGCTCATGCCGGTAAAAATACTCAAGATAGCGGTGTTCTTGCGGTAGATTCTAAGCTAAGTTTTCATTACATGGCACAGTATCGTAATGAAACAGATAAAGCTAAAGATAGCGATATCTATAAAACTGCTAATACCACCGGAAAAGTTTTAGCTCATAAAGAGAAAAGAGATTTCTCACATGGTGCTGGTTTTAATTTCGATACTGGCTATCTTAACGATATCCTAGGTGCTGAGTTTGGTGCTACTTTTGTAAATCCTTTATATGTTAAAAAAGGATTAGATGCAGTACATGCACCAACAACTATGAAAGGTACAGCCCCTAATCAAGAAAAAGACGGTGGCGAAACTTTTGCTAAGCTCCAACAAGTATACTTAAAAAGTCACTATGTATATAACGACATAGAATTAAAAGCTGGCTACGGTGTAACCCAAAGAAACTTATTAACTTTTAAAGATTGCACATCTAAAATTGCTAATGCTAACTCTTATGGTTACGATCTTTCTGCTACTGGAGAAGGCCTAACTGCTTACTATACTTCTATTTTAGGTGGTAGCAAAAACAATAACTCTAAGTTTGTAACTAGATTACAGCAAGATGCATCAAATAAATTTGGTAATATTGATTTAGATAGCGGACTTTATATTACTGGTTTAAGTTATGAGTTTGAAGGTCTTACTTTAGGCTTAGAATATGGTATGGGTCGCGTTAAGTATAAAACTTCTGCAACTGCAACAGATAAAAAGAAATTCAACGATGATCGTTACCTTGTTAAGCTAGGTTATAACTTTGATTTAGATGAAGGCGTTTCAGTAGCTTTAGATGCTCGTTATGGTCATAATAAATTATCTGCAACTGGCGTTGACGATTTAAAATCAAGCTTCTATAACTTCAATGCCACAGTTAACTATGAAAATGCTTTCGTAACTGTTGGTTATAGCAAAGTAAAAGATGGTAAATATTATACTAAATATTTTAATGACGAGTTTAAATCTCTAGGAAGTTCAGCTTCTTTTGACTGTAGCACTAGTCTTGAAGAAGATTATAACCTTAAAGATGAGCAAGCTTTCTTAGTTAAAGCAGGTTACGACTTTACAGCCGTAGGTGTTGATGGCTTAAAAGCTGAAGCTTGGTTTGCTAAAGGTAGCGATGCTAAAATTGGCGATGTAAAACTAGAAGATTTCTCTAGAAAAGAATTTGGTGTGAAGCTTGGTTATGACTTCCAAGAAGACCTAAAAGGCTTAAAATTAGCATATAAGTTTGCTCATTATGATGCTTCTGCTAATATAGCTGGTTCAACTGGATTAACTACAGCAGACACTAGTGCTTTAGGAAAAGATCTTAATAAATACAATGAGCATCGTATAACTCTAAGCT
>CAKNAD010000175.1 GCA_929200515.1 Candidatus Gorgonimonas leptogorgiae
ATTCATAGATGACTTCTCCTGCACTCCAAGAATCATAGCGATTATTCACGAATGGGCTGAAACTTACTTCTGGTGGAGCAAGTGATGGCATATGTGTACCTACACTAACTAGTGCTGTATCGGGGTCAGGGCCAGAACCTACATCAGCTATTATTCCAAAATCTATTATTGATAATTTACCCTTGCTATTCACTAAAAGATTCGATGGTTTTATATCCTTATGTATAAACCCTTTTTTATGTAATTTACTAATTTCTGTTAGCAACTGTCGAGCAAGATCAATTTTGGTTTCAAAAGACATTTTTTTACGGTTATATATCATTGACCTCTTTGTGCCATCTTTTTTCATAGTTGCGGTTGTTATAGTTTTTGTGTTCTGTTGTTCTGCGGTAAATAAATTTTCTAATGTTTCACCCTCGTATTCTGTGACAACAGATAAATCTTTGGGGTCTATTTTAGAAGCGATCCCGGCAGCTTTATTTGTTTGGTTTTCATAAAGTATGTCACTAGCTTGCTTTGTTTTCATCTTTTTCTTTACAAAAAGACGAGACATGTTTTGATGTTTATTTTTTCTTTTTGCGTAAGCATGTTGCACTACACCAAAATTTCCTTGAGCAATATTTTCTTTTTTGTTTTTACCGATATTAGGATTAAAAAATTCTTTTGATTGATCTAAATTAGGCGCCTTTCCTAAAAACTCTGGTATTATATCTTTAGCTGTTTTAGCTATCTTAATTGGTTTAGCAGATTTACCTTTTTTTTGAATATTTATGTAATTTTTAGCTTTCTCTACTTTTATGTTTCTAAAACTGTTTATAGATTTATTTAAACTTTTAAAATCACTACCTACCTGTTTTGAGATCCAGTTACGCATTGATAAAGTTGCAACGACACGCTGTTTAAATAGCTTCTTAGCACGAGTATTTGCGCTAGAAAATCTCCTAACTCTACCGCTACGATTCGTATATTTATCGCCATATAAATTTTTTAACATCTTAGAAATCATAGAAATACCCTTTATCTTAACTCCGTATAAAAGTATCCTTTTAAAGAAACTATATAAAAAATTACTATTTTGCTACTAAAGCTATACAAGCCATACAATTGTATTGCACTTTTTATATTATAGCCATAATTCCTCTGGATGCATGAATGTTAGTGACGAAAACTAAGTACCAATACTTAGCAAGATAGTTTTTATAGTAGCAACCATTAATGTATAGACCTATGCTTAAATTATAGAAAATATATTTTTTGGTGCTTAATAGCATTAGGCATTATTGCCTACATGAAACTAGTCTGCTTTATTAGTTTTTAATAGCAGATAATGACGTTGTTACTAGTAGCAGTTGAGTTTACTTTTATTGATAATCACGAAAGCCAAAAACACCTCTCTTTAAGATTAGATAGTTTCATACAATAAACGTATTGTTACAAAATACGGTTTTAATATACCTTACAACTAAAATATAGCCTATTAAATTAGTAATTGCTTATAATAAGCAAAAAATAAGACCTATTAGGATTTTTTTATTCTAAAATTTATTTATTTCTTCTTGTAGTTTTTTAAGTACATAGCCTAAATCTTTTATTTTAGCTTGTAATTCTTGTCTTTTTAATTCTGTTATGCCGGTTTTCGTAAGCTCGTTTTCTAGCCTTGCAAGTTCTTTAAATTTTTCATCATGCTGAGTTGATAAAGCTATCAGTGATGGCTTACCGTATAATGCTCGGTTTGTAAACAGACTGAATTGTAACGCTTCTGTTACAGAAACTCTCTCTTCTGGATTTGGAGCTAACAGTGCATATATCAATGTTTTAGCTTCTTGAGGCAAATTAGGATTATTAGCAAGGTTATCACCTATATTTTGTGTCAAGGCGTGCCTTTTTTGTTCATTCCAAGTTTCGGGATGATGAACATTTTCTAGAAAAGACTTACCAGTGAATAATTCATAGATGACTTCTCCTGCACTCCAAGAATCATAGCGATTATTCACGAATGGACTGAAACTTACTTCTGGCGGAGCTAAATTCGGCGAATATGTTCGCAAACAAACTACTCCACTATCGGGATTAGGACTAGAATTTACATCAGCTAATCCTCCAAAATCTATTATTGATAACTTACCTTTGTTATTTACTAAAATATTTTCTGCTTTTATATCCGTATGTATTAATCCTTTTTCATGCAATTTGCTAATTTCTGTTAGCAACTGCTTAGCAATATCAATTTTGGTTTCAAAAGACATTTCTTTACTGTTGTATGGCATTTCTTTAGTTGTTTCATCATTAATTATATCTTCAGATGTTTCAGTTTGTGTATTATTTTGCTCCGCTATAAATAAACTCTTTAATGTTTCACCACCGTATTCTGTGATAATAGATGACCAGCTATCATTTAATTTAGAAGCAATTCCAGCGGTTTTATTTGCTTGGTGCTCACGAAATACCTTATTAGACTGCGTGTTTTTCAGCTTTTTCTTTACAAAAAGACGAGACATGTTTTGACGTTTATTTTGTGTTTTTGCGTAAGCATGTTGCACTACACCAAAACTTCCTTTAGCAATATTTTCTTGTTTATTTTCACCGATATTAGGATTAAAAAATTTCTTTGATTGGTCTAAATTAGATGTCTTTCCTAAAAACTCTGGTATTACATCTTTAGCTTGTTTAACTACTTTAATTGTTGCAGCTGATTTATCTTTTTCTGGAGTTTTTATGTGATTTTCAGCTTTCTCTACTTGTATGCTTCTAAAATTGTTTATAGGTTTATCTGGACTTTTAAAAGCATTACTTTTATGTTTTAAGAACCAATTACGCATCGATAAAGTTTCAATGATACGCTGTTTGAATGGCTTTTTATAAGTATTGCTTCTAGCAACTGATTTATTTCTACCGCTATTAACCGCATATTTATCGCCACGTAATTTTTTAAACATCCTAAAAATCATAGAAATACCCTTTATCTTAACTCCATCTAAAAGTGCAACGATATAAGAAATCACTATTTTGCTACTAAAGCTACACAAACCATATCTTTTTATATTTATATTATAGCCATCATTCCTTTAGATACATAAATATTAGTGACAAAAACTAAGTACTAATATTTAGCAAGATAGTTTTTATATAAATACAATACATTTTTATATACTTTATAACTAAAATATAGCCCATTAAATTAGTAACAGCTTAGAATAATCAAAAAATAAAATCTATAAATTTAGTGATTAATTATGTATGAAAAATACTAAGTTCACACTAACTACATACACTTGCACGTTACTGTTTGTTAAAAATAGAAGATACAAAGAAACGAACATATTCTATAAAATTGGCAAATGTAACAATGTCTATTATATGCTGTATTTAGCTTAAAAAACTAGGGCTATAATCACTATCATAATTTTAGTCATGGAAAAAATTACCTTATTTACACTACTTGCTTATTTGATGATGCAAGCTTTTTTTGTTTATTAACTACAACAATTAGGCTGTAAAAAATGAAGGTGTTTAAGTCGAAAAAGTAACTATTTTTCAATATTTTGTTATTCTTTTTAAGTAAAACAACCTGTAATTTAATTTTATTTTTTTTATATTATTAAGTATTGTTTAATCGGGAATCGCTGATTTGCTTGTTATTTTCTTTAAAAATCTGTACAGTAAGACATAATTTAGATTTTTTCATAACTTCATTAAGGTAAGGTATGCTTATTAAAGTCATGATAGTTATATTTCTCGCGACTATAATTGTATGCTTAGGATTTGGACTGTTTTATTTATATAAAGCAAAATCTAATAAATTATTAGCTTCATTAAAATTTAGAGTCTTATTCTCAGTAATCACAATAATACTTATTACTATAGTTTGGTTATCAGGAATTATTACACCGCAAGCCCCTTGGTTATTCAGGTAGTGGCTAACATATTTATAATATATATACAAAAATAAATAGACATATCCATACAACATCAACAAAATGCCAATACCAGCTAGCAGCTTCAAATCCAAAGTGATTGTCGTCTTCAAAATGCCCTTTTTTTACTCGAAATAACATAACTAGCAGTATTATCGCACCTATAGTTACATGAGCACCATGGAATCCTGTTAGCAAAAAGAAAGTCGAGCCGTATATTCCAGCACTTAGAGTTAGGCCTAATTCATTATAGGCTTCAGAATATTCCATTACCTGACATATTAAAAAAGCAAAGCCTAATAAAATTGTTATAAATAACCATTTTACAATACCACTTCTATTTTGATCTCTTAATTTATTATGTGCTATAGTTAATGTAATACTTGATAACACTAAAAATATAGTATTTACTAAAGGCAAATGGAATGGATTAACAAAGCTAGATGCTCCTTTAAATGTTACGTTATCTGGATTTACTAATAGTGGCCACTGGTAATTAAATTTTGACCATAAATGAGTATGGGTATCTTCTTCTGAAATTCCTGCTAATTCTGGAAGCACTAATACTCGCACATAAAACAAAGCAGCAAAAAGAGTAAAAAATAGCATAACCTCAGAAAAAATAAACCAAAACATTCCCCAATGGAATGTTTTATTCATCTGTTTAGAATACAATCCTGCTCTAGATTCATTAACGACATCAGCAAACCATCCGTATAGCATCCATAGCATCAATATAGATCCTAACCCTAAAAATATATATCCGGTGTCAAGATTTGAGTTAACTTTAAGAGCATTTAATATCATAGCTATTCCAGCTAAAAATAAAAATATTGATATTGATGCTATTATTGGCCACTTGCTTTGTTCTGGAACATAATATATGTCGTATTCCTTATCTGTATCGTTCATATTTTTCATAGTTGCATACTCTCATCAAAACTAGTAACATCAAATAATGTATAAGATAGCGTTAATTTCTTTATATGCTTTGGCAAGTTAGGATCAACTATTATACGCAAAGGCATAACCATTTTTTCATGTGGACCTAATACTTGGGTAGCAAAACAAAAGCACTCCACTTTATGCAAATAATTTGTTACTTCAGAGGGTGTAACACTAGGTATTGCTTGCCCAATAATTCGTCTTGCTGTTAAATTTTCAGCAATAAAATCTAAAGATCCAACTTCTCCAGGATAAACTTTAATGCTATAAATACTCGGCTCAAAATACCAATCCATACCATCATTTTTAGTTGTTAAAAATTGAACTTCTACTTTCCTTGATGTATCTATTTCAGCTGTTTTAGGATCATACTGATAAACATTAACATCTGTTTTGCCGTTAAGACCAGTAACTTTACAAAAAACATCGTAAATTGGAACTAATAAAAAGCCAAAGCCAAACATGGCTAAAGCTATTAATCCTAGTTTAGCTGGAGTAATACGCATCTTTTATACACCCTATAAAAATTTTATTTTTTATTATTAGATATATTTTAAAAATAAGTTTTATCTTCTTCTATTTCTGGAGGTCTAACAAAAGTATGATATGGAGCTGGCGAAGGAATGCTCCACTCAAGACCATGTGCGCCATCCCAATATTTAGCACTTGCTTTTTTGCCACCTTTAACACATTTGATAATAATAAACAAAAATAATAATTGCGTTGTTCCAAATAAAAAACCACCTACAGAAGATATTGCATTAAAGTCAGCAAATTGCAAAGCGTAATCTGGTATTCTTCTTGGCATTCCAGCTAAACCAACAAAATGCATCGGAAAAAAAGTAAGATTAACTCCAATAAAAGATAGCCAAAAGTGAACTTTTCCCAAGGTTTCATCATACATATGCCCTGTCCATTTAGGCATCCAATAGTACACAGCAGCAAATACAGAGAATAAAGCACCTGGAACTATAACATAATGAAAATGTCCAACTACAAAGTATGTATCATGATACTGCATATCCGCTGGAGCAATTGATAGCATTAATCCTGAAAACCCTCCCATAGTAAATAACACTAAAAAAGCAGATGCAAATAGCATCGGGGTTTCAAAGCTTATAGAGCCACGAAACATAGTCGCTGTCCAATTAAATACTTTTACTCCTGTAGGAACAGCAATTAACATTGTAGCTAGCATAAAAAACAGCTCACCGGCTAAAGGCATACCAACAGTAAACATATGATGAGCCCAAACTAAAAAAGATAAAAATGCTATACTAGC
>CAKNAD010000176.1 GCA_929200515.1 Candidatus Gorgonimonas leptogorgiae
TTTAAAAAATTATGTTTAAAAATTTTGGCCTTATAATTAATCACTACATTTTCATGCATCCAGCTAAAATATCCTTTATAAAAACTGTTAGGGTAAAATGTATTACTATGATTTATTCCATTAAAATAACCAATAATACACTCATTTTTAATAGGTTCTTCAAAGACAACCTCGTATTTTTCACAACATTCTAGAAATTGCATAGTTTTGTCTATATCTAGACCGTAATTATTACTAATAGTACTGTCTATGACATATTTAAAGTCATTCTTCCATAGAACTCCAACATTAAAAGAAACAAAGTTTTTAGATGTAGAAATAATTCCTTTTTGATCCCATGTGTATACATAAGATTCAATTATATCTTGTCCATTATCATGATATTTAGTAGCCTTACACATATTTTTAGCTAATAACGGTTCGTCGTTTTCTTTTTTATTATTTGGATAAAAACCGCCGCTAGCATTTATTTTACTTAATGACCTAGAGTCAAGTCGATAAACCAATCCTGAAAAATATGTCTGTGTAATTTTTTTTGAAGTTATTGTTATCTTTTTATTTATGCCTATTTGTTTTTCTGCTTTAATCTGTTTTATTTTTGTATTACTAATATCAAAAAATTTTTGAGTAGTGAGGTTTGTTGTTGCAGTGAGTTGGTTCATGATAAGTGGCTTTTGTCGTTTATAATTATATACAGGTGGCAGATGAAAACTCTCATTTATAATTGCCAAGTGTATAGATTATAAATCAAATAAAATAGTTTATATACAGGTTGAAGTTGTAGATAAACTATAGTGGAAGTTATGAGCTGTATTTATTCAATAATATTTGGGTTGTTAATTTTTCCTAATGCTATGATTTTTTTTATAGTTACATAATTGTTTAAAGAATAGTCTAATTCGCTAAGCATAAACAAGAACGGTTCACTTATTATAATTTTATTACTTTTTTCTATAGCGTTATCATCAATATTGCTATTTATTATTGGGTTGTTATCTGTTTCATCTACATTGATACCATTTGTATCTACTTTAATATTCATGTCTTGCAATATTACAGTTGTTTTTTCATTTGAGCTATTTGTAAGATTTATCCCTTTGTCTATATCAGAATCATCTAATAACGATTTTTTAATGTAAGTTGTTATATCATTATTACGTTGTATAAATTCAAATTTAGGCATGATTAGATGGCATTTTTTGTAATCTCCTTCTATTTGTGATATATTTAATTTTTTAATAAGATTGATTAAATATCCTTTATGATGTAAAAAACAAGTGTTTTTATTGCGTGTAGAAGGTAAGATAATATCTAATGCATATGTTTTGCCTTTGCAAAATAATCTATATGCATTGCCGTAATCACTAGATACGATAATAGTATTAATAAATGCTTGCATAAAGCTAACAAAAATTGAATATCCATCGTTAAGAGTAAAATAATTATCTTGATGATCTTGGAAATTGTCTTCCCACGAGGATGTAAAATGAGCAACAGATATAAATTTATATAAATTACATGCATCACTTTCTTGTTTTAAATAATAGGCGTATTTTGATGCTCTTTCGTTAAATTTAACTTTAAAATTATTTAATATTTTATTAGTGATATTATCACAATCTTGCTTGTTTTCTAAAGATTCTGCTAATATTCCATTTCCTATAACAACCCCTTTTTGAGTTAATAACAAATTTTTATTCTTAGAGAATTTATTGCGGTGGTTGTTTGTTAAAATAAAATCAACAGCAGATAATCTATAATTTTTTGTTGCTGAAAATAACTCAAAAAAGTCACAAAAACCAAGAGCTTGTAAATTTTGCTCTATAGTTTTTTTTAGTTTTTTATCTGCAATTAAGCAATACAACGATCCACACCTATTCTTAAAAAATGGAGAGACAAAAAAATTTTTTGTATCATCAGTAGTAGCATGAGTTAAAAAAACAAGCCCATCATTAAGCTGTTTTAATTGTATTGTTTCGTTTATTATAACCTTCTTTGCTTGCTCTTCTGTTATATTGTTTACTATAGGCATGGATATAGCTGACTGTATTATTAGTGATATAAATATGATTAATAAATTCATTTTAAGCCTTGTTATTATTATAATATTAAGTTTATTATTATCTCTTTTCAGCAAAGCAAAAATTACTTGCTGAAAACTTGCATTTTTAAATACGATATGTATTTACCATTCAGGTAAATTTATACGTTTTTATAAAATCACACCTTAATTTTTAGTAAGGTTAATAACAAAATCAAATACTAAATCAGTTTTTAGCTTGCAATTGTGTTCACTATTAGCTCTATTTTTGTATTCAATTTCATTGTTTTCGATGTTGCGATCGCTAATTACTATGCAATGAGGCACACCAATTAGCTCTGCTTCAGCAAATTTAATACCTGGGCTAATGTTGCGGTCATCAAATAAAACTTCGATATTTGCATCTAGTAGCTTTTGGTAGATTTGATCTGCTTGTTGTTTTACTTTTTCAGATTTATATTTTATCGCAAGAATTATTACTTGAAAAGGTGCTATAGATTTAGGCCAAATTATACCTTTGCTATCATTGTTTTGTTCAATAACTGATGCAACAATTCGAGAAACACCTATGCCGTAACAGCCCATGCTAAGAGGAGTAGCTTTACCATTGTTGTTTATAACATTAGCTTTCATTGATTCACTATATTTCGTACCTAATTGAAAAATATGTCCAACCTCTATTCCTCTTGTTATTTTAATAGTATCTTCAGATCCAACAATGCGATCACCTTCTACAGCATTACGCAAATCTGCAATTTCTGTATAATGACAATCCCTACCCCAATTTATACCTTTAAAATGATAGCTGTCTGAATTGGCGCCAGCATAAAAATTACGCATATTAGCCACGCTATGATCTACCACTACTGGAATTGAGCAGTGAACTGGTCCTAAATATCCAGCACAAGTTCCAAGTTCATTACTAATTTCTTCACTTGTTGCAAAGTGTAATTTAGGGTTAACGCAGTCTAATTTTGTTGCTTTTAATTCATTTAATTGATGATCACCTCTAATTACTAAGGCAATGAATTTATGTTTAGAGTGTTCTTTTGCTTTAACTATTAAAGTTTTTACCGTATTTTTAATATCGATATTAAATGTTGTTGTTAATTGTTCTATAGTCTTTATATCAGGGGTATGAAATGTTTTAAGTGGTTGTAGCTCTTGGTCTTCACTACCATTAGTAACTACATGTGCTTCTGCTTTTTCTATATTTACAGCATAATTGTTATTGTCGCAAATTGCTAATTGGTCTTCTCCAGAGTTAGCTAGCACATGGAACTCTTCTGATTTACTACCACCAATAGCACCGCTATCAGCTTCTACGATGCGATAATCAACCCCTATTTCATCGAAAATATTGATATAGGTATCACGCATATTAAGGTACGTTTCATTGAGACATTCATTACTTGTATGGAAAGAATAGGCATCTTTCATTAAAAATTCTCTGCATCTCATGATGCCAAATCTAGGTCTGCGTTCATCGCGGAATTTATTTTGTACTTGATAAAGATTTATAGGTAACTGCTTATAACTTTGGATTTCATCACGAATAATATTAGTTATCACTTCTTCATGAGTTGGCCCGATGACAAATTGTCTTTTGTGTCTGTCTTTTATGCGCAATAATTCATCACCAAAATCATCCCAGCGTTTAGTTTCTTTCCATAATTCAGCTGGTTGCACACTTGGCATTAGTACTTGCAAAGCGCCAGAAGCATTCATATGTTTGCATACAATCTCTTCAACTTTTTTTAAAACTTTCAATCCTAGTGGGAGCCATGTATATAGCCCCGATGCTAATTTACGTATCATTCCCGCTCGTAACATTAGCTGACTGCTAATTATTTCTGCGTCACTAGGAACTTCTTTCTGTGTTGGTAGCAAGTATTTGCTAATTTTCATTGTGAATATTCTCCGATTACGAATTTTT
The DNA here is from genome assembly GCA_929200515.1 of Candidatus Gorgonimonas leptogorgiae. Lineage (GTDB taxonomy): Bacteria > Pseudomonadota > Gammaproteobacteria > Pseudomonadales > Endozoicomonadaceae > CAKMZJ01. The sequence goes on from CAKNAD010000176.1 coordinate 3,978, forward strand.
TTTAACCTGTAAAACGGAGTTTATCTTATAATGCAACTATTATAAATATTTTATTATAATAAATCTTCAATAGGAGTATATTCTAAGCCTTGCGCCTCAGCGACAGACTTGCAAGTGATTTTACCATTTACAACATTTGCCCCTTCTCTTAGATATGGATTATTTTTTAATGCTTTATTAATTCCATGGTTTGCCATACGAATTATATATGGCAGGGTTACATTGCTAAGTGCTAATGTTGAGGTTCTGGCAACAATACTAGGTATATTGGCAACACAATAATGCACAACATCGTCTATGGTATAAATTGGGTTATCATGAGTTGTTGCGGTAGATGTTTCTGCGCAGCCTCCTTGATCTATAGCTACATCTACTAGAGCCGATCCTGGCTTCATTTCAGCAATCATTTCTTTAGATATTAATTTAGGGGCTTCAGCACCAGGAATTAGAATGCTACCAATAAGCAGGTCTGCTCTGGTCGATTGATACCATAATGAATGAGGAGTAGAAAATACAGTTTTAATTCTATTGCCAAACATATCATCTAGATGACGTAATACATCGAGAGACTGATCGAGTACGGTTACATCTGCACCCATGCCTATCGCCATTGTAGTAGCATTTCTGCCCACAACACCACCGCCTATAATGACAACCTTAGCTGGTTTCACTCCTGGAACTCCACCAAGCAAAGTGCCGCATCCGTTAGATGATTTTTCTAAGCATCTAGCTCCAGCCTGAATAGCTACACGACCAGCGACTTCAGACATGGGAGTTAATAAGGGCAGTTTATTTCTATGATCTGTAACAGTTTCATACGCAAGACAAGTTGCTTTAGATTTAATTAAATCTTGTGTTTGCTCTTTGTCAGCTGCTAAATGTAAATAGGTAAATAGAGTATGTTCTGGTTTTAGTAAGGCTCTTTCTTTTGCTTGAGGTTCTTTTACTTTTACTATTAATTGGCTACCTGCAAAAATTTCTTCAATACTCGATACTATTTTAGCTCCTGAGTTAACATAATCATCATTGCTAAACCCTGAGCTAATGCCTGCATTATTTTCTATTAAAACCGTATGATTATGTTGCTTTAACTCTTTAACACCATGTGGAGTAATGCTGACACGATATTCTTGATCTTTTATTTCTTTTGGTATGCCTATTATCATTTCATTTTCCTGAAAGTATTCAATATTAAATGTAAAACGACAATAAAATACTAATGATTTTTTTTTTAAAATACAATATAAGATTTAAGAAATATCTGATATCTGGTTTAAAAATATTTGTATCAATAATAAAATTACCAGCATATATACATATAGCAGTTAAAAAGTTAATCTTGTAGCTTATTTAGCACAGAAACTAATTGTGAATTAAGCTCGTTATCTGTTAGCTTGTTAGTTGTGCTGTCAAAAACTTTATAGAAACTAGGAATAGATAAACTTGCTTTAACATTAGCAGCAAAATAAGGGGCAGAATCAACTGCACTCTGGAGTACACTACTTGCACCTTTTTCTCCTGGAGAAGTAGCAAGCATAAGAACATCTTTGTTTTGGTATACTTTTGCATCAATTCTAGATGCCCAGTCAAAAAGATTCTTATAAGCCGCAGTATAAGAGCCATTATGCTCAGCAAAAGAAATTATTAATCCATCAGCATTGCTAATTTTATTATAAAACTGTTGTGCTTTTTCTGGTGGATTACCATTTTTAAGAAACTGTTGCTCACGCTCTGGACTATAAATAGGAAGTTCATAATCGTTAAGATCAAGAATTTCAATGTCATTAGTGCTAATTATTTTAGTTGCATATAATATTAATTGTTTGTTTATCGATTTTTTACTATTAGATGCTGCAAATGCTAAAATCTTCATAAGATATTATCCTTATTAACATAATTTATTGTATTGCTGGGTGTTGTAATATCTAAAAAATAATCTGCATGAATATTTAGATGTTTTAGCGACAGATTAAAATATAACTTCTTAAAACTAAAACAATTATATTTTTATAGTAGTAGCCGTTGGGAATAAATGAATTTTTTTGTTAAATTATTTCTAAATATTTTATGGGTAGTGACTCAAAAATGTTGATATGTTATATTGAGATTTCCTATCCACATTTC
>CAKNAD010000177.1 GCA_929200515.1 Candidatus Gorgonimonas leptogorgiae
ATTTGAACTTAAAGAACTTCCTATACACATATTCAAATTCCCTATTAAATTCAGTGTAAAGATAATTATCCTTATAATAATTTTTATTTTATCGCATTTTAGCTTGTTTTACAAACGTTATGAATCAGCATAAAAATGCTTGCTTAGTAATAACCTTTCCTTTGTTGTGTCAATTTTTCCAGTGCCATCATCTAACTCTTTAAATAATGTTGGTAACTTTACAAAGCCTTTTATGCGCAAAAATTCATTTATCAGCCAATTTTTATTTTCAGTAGTTACTTCTTCATCATAAATGTTTGTTATAGGATTTTTTCTATTTCCATAGATGATATATTTTCTACGTGTAACTATTACAGAGCTTTTATGTTTATTAAAATGTGTTTGTAAAGTTTTAACTTCTCCATCTTTTGATGTTTTTAATACTGTGCTTTTATCTTCATCAGTAAATTTAGCTAAAACTGAGCTTATCTGCACTGTTTTAAATAAAAACATTGGTAGTTGCATGCTATATGCTTTAAATACAAAATTATCATCCTCTGAGGATTGATAACAATCACTAATTACTTGTTGTTCACAAGGTCTAAAATAACTAAGCAAATCCGGCTTTTTGAGCGCATCTTTTAAGATAATAAGAGCATCATGCCTACAGGAATATGAATCAGCTTGACGATCACCATCTACTAGTATTAAATGATAATTTTTTTTATCGTCTGGATTTATTAATTTTTCTTTAAAAAAATTCTCTATAATATAGCTAAATTCTGGTCTATCATCTATACTATCGAGAACAATAATAAAAATATCTTCACCTTGTTTACTTATAATCAATGGCGTTACATGTACTACATATTGAGCAGATCTAGCGATAATGCCTAATTGTTCGCCATCATTAAGTTGTTGTATAAGCTCATAAGTTTTATGTGCCTGTACTTCACATACTATATGTATATGAATTCCATATTTATTTTTATAATAAGCCGCTGCTGCTGCCATACATGTATCTGACGGAAAAAATATTTGTGGATTATGATTAAATGTAGTGGTTGTAGATGTATATATCCCATTTTTATCTGTATGTTCATACTCTCTAACATCTACTTTTACTTTGCCAATATCTGGATTGTTTTCTATTATATCTAATCCTTCCTGGAAAGGATTTTTAGAAGGAACAACAACAGTTGCTGTTGCAAATGTCGATTCCGCATTTTGTTTAACAAGATGTTCTTTGTTTACATCATTACTAGCTGCTACTTGAGATTCCGTATTCCTAAGTACTTCTACTGGTTTTTTAGTGTTATTGGCATTATTTAAAAATACACTTGTAGTTATAGCACTTGTAGTTATAGCACTTGTAGTTATAGCACTTGTAGTTATAGCACTTGTAGCACTTGTAGCACTTGCTTGTGCTTGATTTGAACTTAAATAACTTCCTATACACATATTCAATATCCATGTTAAATTTAGCATTAATAATAATGGTTGTTATTTTATCACATTTTAGCTTATTTTACAAACGCTAAGAGTCTGCATAAAAATATTTACTTAGTAATAGCTCTTGCTTGCTTGCATCAATCTTGCCCTCTGCATCAGACAACTCCGGAAATACTGTTACTAACATCAAAAAGCCTTTCATTTGCAGGTATACATTTATTATACATTTTTTTTCTTCAGTAATTACTTCTTGATCATAAGTATTTGTCTCAGGATTTACTTGGTTTTCATAGCTAATCTCTGTTGTTGTCGCTACTACAGAGCGTTTATATTTATCTAAATGTGTTTGTAAGGTTTTGATATCGCCATCTTTTGATATTTTTAATATTGTACTTTTGTCTTCATCAGTAAAATTAGCTAATACTGTGTCTATCTGTATGGTTTTAAATAAAAACAATGGTAATTGTACGCTATATGTTTTAAATACAAATTTATCATCCGCTGATGATTGATAGAACTCGCCGCTTAGTTCTTGTTTAAAAGGCTCAAAATAACTTACCACATTTGGCTTTCTAAGAGCATCTTTTAAGATAATAAATGCATCATTTCTACAAGAATATGAATCAGCTTGACGATCACCATCTGCTAGTATCAAATGATAATTTTTTTTATCATCTAGATTTATTAACTTTTCTTTAAAAAAATCCTCTATAATATAGGCAAACTCTGGTCTATCATCTACACTATCGAGAATAATAATAAAAATATCTTCACCTTGTTTACTTATAATCAATGGTGTTACATGTGCTATAAATTGAGCAGGTCTAGCTATAACACCTAATTGTTCGCCATCATTAAGTTGTTGTATAAGCTCATAAGTTTTATATGCCTGCACTTCGCAGACTATATGAATATTAATGTCATATTTCTTTTTATAATAGGCTACTGCTGCCACCATATGTGTATCTGATGGAAAAAATATTTTAAAATCATGGTTAAATGTAGTAGTTACAGATGTATAGATATTTCTATCCATATTTTCATAATCTCTAGTATCTACTTGTAGTTTACCAATATCAGGATTATTTTTTATTATTTGCAGGCCTTGCTGGATATAATTTTCATGTGGAAAAGCAATCGCTACTTCTGAAGAAGCATTTTGTAGGTTTTGTTTAAGAAGACACTTATTATTTTTCTCGTTATCAGCTAATACTTGAAATCCAACCTTCGTAACTACTTCTACCGGTTTTGGTGTGTTATTTGCTTGATTTATAGACCTAGTGATAGCACTGTTTTCTTTTGCCCTTGCCCTATTTAGACTTATACATCCCTCTATAGGCATATTTAACCCCCTTTGTAAACTTAACTTAAGATAGAATAGTTGTAGATTTTACCATACTTTAGCTTATATAAAAATAATTAAGTTTTAATTGAAAAAGATAACTAATGGGGGAAAACAAAAGAAATATTAACTATCAATTGCCTGCACAAAGGTCGTTATACCAGCAATACCATAAGCCCCATAAGCTAAGCATTGCTGTAAATCAGCTAATTTTTTACCACCAAGCCAATATACAGGTAATTTAGCACTAGCAGTTAAAGATTTAGCTAATGCTATCCCTAGCGGTTGCTGTTGTGGATGAGTAGTTGTTGGCAAAACTGGAGATAAAGTAATAAAATCTATATTTAATTGTGTGGCTTTGGTGATTTCAGCAATATTATGGCAAGATGCAGCAATAAGCTGTGTAGTTACTTTTTTGTTTAGATTAGAATATTGTAGCAACTGCTTTGATTTAAGATGAATGCCGTGACACCAATTATTTTGTAGTATATCAGGACTTCCTTTAACTAAAATTTTAGTACTGAAATTGGTAGCATAACTACTAGCTTTTCTGGCTAGCGTCAAATATTCCTGTGGTGCTAATAAATCAGATCTTAATGAAATTAATGATACTCCAGCATTAATTGCTTTTTTGATTAAATATAATAATCGTTGGGTACAGCTAATATTTGGAGTAATAAAGTAGTATCTATGGCTATTATTGTTGTCAATTAGCATTTAGTGATTATTTCAATATCTGATGGCTCTATTAACAGAGTTAAGCCGTCATAGCCATAAATTTTGATAGACTGCTGTTTAGCAATGTTAGCTGTAGTTGATATTTTCCACATGGTATCGCCGATTTGGATTCGACTTACTCCTATGGGAATATCAACAGGAGCCACCATTATGGTTCCTACTAACTGGGCAGCTCTATTATTTAAATCAGAATTAGATTTATCTTCCTTATACTTTCTGCAATACCAGTATTTCCAATAAAGGTAGGTAAAAAGCATACTATTTAGAGAAAATACTATAAGCTGTTGTGGTTTAGCAAACTCAGGAAAAATAGTTAATAAAACCCCACTAATGGCTGCAGCTGTAGATGATCCTAGTAAAAAGCCGTTAAAACCAATACACTCTATTCCTAAAATAACAAAAGATAATACAAACCAGTGCCAAGTTTCAAGTATAAAAGTAGCTTCCATAAAGTTTAACCTTTTTTATCTACAATGCCCGAAACTAATTCTTTAATTCCAGATAACGAACCAATAATGCTAGATGCTTCAAGTGGTAGCATAACTATTTTTTGATTTTCAGCAGATCCTATATCTTTTAGCGCTTCAACATATTTTTGGGCTACAAAATAGTTTATTGCTCGAGCATCGCCATTTACTATTGCTTGAGATACCGATTTAGTAGCGTTAGCTTCAGCTAAAGCTAATAATTCTCGTGCTTGGGCTTCACGTTTAGATGCTTCTAGCTCGCCATCTGCCTTTAATATTTGCGCTTGTTTTTCGCCTTCAGCTACCTTAATAGCTGCTTCTTTTGAGCCTTCTGCCTCTAATATTTGTGCTCTTTTATCACGTTCGGCTTTCATTTGCCTGCCCATAGCTTCTACTATATCTGCTGGGGGAGTGATATCACGAATTTCAATTCTAGTTACTTTTATGCCCCAAGGATCGGTGGCTTCATCTACTTTGCCAAGCAATTTTGTGTTGATAATATCGCGATTTGATAACATTGAGTCTAATTCCATAGAACCTAATACTGCACGGATATTAGTCATTACCAAATTTTTTAAAGCGTTATCTAAATTATTTACTTCATAAGAAGCTTTAGCTGAATTCTGCACAATAAAAAAACAAACAGCATCGGTGGTAACTCTGGCGTTATCGGCACTGATGATTTCTTGATATGGGATATCAAGTACTTGTTCCATAACATTAACTTTACGGCCTATTTGATCAAAAAAGGGGATTATTATATGTAAACCTGGATCTAGTGTACGTAAATATTTACCAAAACGTTCTAGGGTATATTTATAGCCTTGAGGAACTATTCTAATACCTGAAATCAGCAACACTGCTACTAAAATGGCAAAACCAGTTGAAATAATATCCATTAACTATTCTCCAAGATTATTACTTTAAGACATTAAAAAGTTATAGCTTCGGCATTTTTTGTAGTTTTGCTAGCTAATTTTTGTAAATGACGTTGATTACGTTTAGTTTTGTCTTCAATAGAACCAACTAGTTGCCCGCAGGCTGCATTTATTTCATCTCCCCGTGTTTTACGAATAGTAACATAAAAACCTTGTTCTACTAAGCTTCTTTGAAAACGATGAATAGCATTATTGCTTGGTCGCTGGTAATCGGAACCAGGAAAATGATTAAAAGGAATTAAATTTATTTTACAAGGTATATTTTTCAACAATTTAGCTACTGATTTTGCGTGCTCGGGTAAGTCGTTAATCCCGGCTAGTAAGGTATATTCAATCGTTACTACTCTTTTGCTATCGCTTAAGCTATCCATGTAATGCTTTACTGCTGCTATTAATTGTTTTAATGGATATTTACGATTTATTGGCACCAACTGATTACGTAATTCGTCGGTTCCGGCATGCAAGGATATAGCAAGAGAAGCATTAGTATAATCTGCTAATTTAAGTAATGCAGGAACTACACCTGAAGTACTAAGTGTTACTTTTCTTTTAGATAAACCATAGGCTAAGTCATGCATCATCAGTTGCATAGAATCAACGACGTTATCGAAATTCATTAATGGTTCGCCCATGCCCATGAACACCACATTAGTCACTTTTTTTGGTTGCTTTAGTTGTGCTAGATATTTATTTGCGATCCATAAGCTACCTATAATTTCAGAGCTTGATAGATTAGAATTAAACCCTTGTTTACCAGTAGAGCAAAAGCTGCAATCTAGGGCGCAGCCAGCTTGTGAGGATACACACAATGTACCACGATCATTTTCAGGAATATATACTGCCTCAACAAGACTACCACTCGCAACTTGGATTATCCATTTGCAAGTACCATCAGTTGATTCTTTAAAATAAGACACCTTAGGCGGTTGTACCATGGCAATGGTAGTTAGTTTATCTCTGAGGCTTTTACTTAGGTTAGTCATTTCAGAAAAACAATCGATACCTCGTTGATGAATCCATTGGAGTACTTGGGAGGCTCGAAATTGTTTTTCACCAATACTAGCAAAAAAATCTATCATTTTAGTTGGCGACAAGCCTAATAGATTAGTTTTTTCCTGATTTTTACAAGTGGCAATGATATTGTGCATATCGTATCTGTACTTAAATTATAAACTA
>CAKNAD010000178.1 GCA_929200515.1 Candidatus Gorgonimonas leptogorgiae
GCAGTTGAAAATGCAGGTTTTCAGCAAGTGATTATAAGTTTTTAGCCAAGGCAGTTTAGTGTCGACTAAACCAAGAAATACTAACGCAGGATAAAAGCTTAGAAGCCTTGCCCTATGGGGGCTAAAGAAAAAGATCTACTTCATCGTTAAAACACTTTGAAATGCACTTGCATTCTGGCAGTATTTTGCCTCGAATTAGATCTTTTTCTTTAGCCCTGAAACCTAGCATTTCCATCTTCCACGTGTATATTAAAAGATAATATTAACAACTCAAGCTACATATTTAAAATAATTTTATAAAAATAAAAAACAAACTGAACTTATAAAAAATATAAAGCTCTATTGTCTTATTAAAATAAATTAAGTTAGTAATGTATAAAAGAAATAACCATTATGATAAACCATCAACAAAAAACACCACTATATACAGATGTAACAACGTTAAGTAATACAAACAGCTCTGTAAATAGCACACCTATAAATAAAAAAATAATTGCTGAAGATCAACAGCAAGCAAAAAATAGCAACTCATTTTCTGTGAATAACAGCCTACTAACAAAAGATGTCACAAATGTTACTAATAGCAATAAAGAACTTGATGCTATTCCTTATATAAAACTAAATAATGGTTTAATTTTTGAAGATTATACTAATGATACTAATTTTCTTCAGCGTATGAAATCTATGTCTTATAATGAAGCTGAATCTCTTAGTGAAACCATAAAACAAAATACTAAAAACTTTCCTATGCCTTGCATGGCAATAACGGCAGCAGAAATTCATAAAAATTTAGATAACATACTAACAAAATATCAACTAAACGACGCAGAAAAATCTATTTTTATTAATTTCAAACATGAACTCAACTCTTTAGCTCCTTATTATCCTTATGAAAGATCATTAGTTTTTGTTTATAAATTTTTGCTTTGTAAATCAGTTGTTGAGAATAGGGTTAATCTGCAAACATTAGAGGCTATAAAACAAAATGTTCACAATAAATCTTACATTAATGAATATATAGATATTAATAATATTACTTTTTACGATATAAAGCTCTACCTACTGAGCAACTTTAATCGTAATTGCTCATTGAATGATATATTAGCTCTCCCTTGGAAGCAAATGCTCAACAACAACGACTTGTTTATAGATAAGTTATCTTCAATATATCAAGATACATTGTTATTCAAAACATATCAATATACTTTTCCATTTAAAATGAATGAAGTTTTAATTCCATATACATGTGAACTTGATATTGAAGATATTAATAAAATCTGGGCGTTGCCTTTATGGTTAGTAGGATGTTCACTAGCAGAAATAACTCGTGCTGACGGATATGATTGTTATTCTAGTGTTTTTTTCGAGCATGATTTGTATCACTTAAGCGAAAAATTACGTTATATGCGAAAATTAGAAAATATTTATAAACCACTATTAGATTGGGTTAATATAATTTACAATAACCAATCTTTTGTCACAGACAATACAAATATTAAATTTTCTGCAATAGAACTTGCAATATTCTTGGTCATGCATGAAATGGTTACTATAGGCAAATTAGGTATTAAACAAAGCTTAGAAAAAATAGATACCAACGACTTACAAAGTCTTGCTGACTTACCTAGAAAATATGCTACGACATCATTAGATGATGTAAAACAAGCAGCAAAATTACTACATTATTTACCATTTGATAATTACACCGATGCAGAATTTAAACAAGCTATATTAGAATTTAATAACAAGATTGATATTTTAGAAGTTACAGAGAGCGACAATTATAATGTTGAAGATCTATCATACTGTGATCATAAATTCAAATATATGCATCTTTCCCCAATTATGCCTGATTTTATGCATTACGTAATAAATGTTGCAAACAATAACTATACAAATATTAATGTTAAATTTACAGATGTTCAGATAAATTGTATTGTTGCAAATTTAAGAATATATTATTGCCATATTTTATACGGGTCATCTAAATCATATCTTAAGACTATTAACACTTTTGATAAAGAAAAATTTTTAGCAGATAAAAATAACTTTTTAGCTATAGCACCATTTAAAGAAGAAGCTGAGTGGACTATTAGCTTATTAGAAAATAGTATTTAAGCTACATAGATTCTATTTGTTTAAAGGTATTTTTTTTGATGGCTATTTTTAATTTAGCATAATTAACTGAAGCTATGCGCTTAAAATAATTTATTAAAATACAAATTAAAGTGAACTAAATTAAAATATAAAAACCTATATACACGTGCGTTATATTAAAAACTAAAAGTTTAGTTTATAAAAAACATAAAATATAAAATAAAAGTAGAGATGAGACATACATAATATGATAGACATCACAACAAACAATAGCGATACTTATATTTACGTAGAGAACAAAAAAGATTGTATCATAAAATATATTCCTAAAGCTAATTGCTTAATATCTAGCAGTATACCTTATTACCCCAACGATAGAAAACTGCTAAAGAACACAACAATAAATATTTTAAAATTAGAATCTAGCACGCCAGAAAAATCACACGAAATAAAAAATATTTCATTACCTATCGATTATTTTGCTTCCATTGAAAATGCAAAAACTGTTAGCCCGAATAATAAGTATTTAGCTGTGCTTGCTGACTCAGGCGCTATAAAAATATATAGTTTAATATGCTCAGCTAACAACATCCCAGAACATAAAGAAATGAATATAAATTTCAACTCTTATGAAAGTAACTTATCCACTGAAATACTTAGTGACTTGAAAATCACTTACAACACATTCATTTACAAAATTGATATAATAAGCTTTAGTCCAGACAGTGAAAAATTAATAGTTTTATCTGATGAATATCTAACTTTATTATCTCGAGAAAACAACGATAGCTGGAAAGTATGTTCTCAACTATTTATGCCTATTGGACAAGAAGTTGAATCGGAAGATCGTATTACTGCGATACAATGTTACAGCAATTTTAATATTACAGATGACAAAATTACTATTGCAACATTAAATGAGATTGAATATACAACAAAAAATCCTAAATATGATTATTATAAGCGTGATGATTATAATTATCAAATTCAAGTATACAGTGCAGATATAACTGATGTAACTTCTACTTGTGAATTCAAACAGACATCTCGCATAAATCTTAAATACAGCCCTTCAACAATACAACTATCTCCAGATAACAAGTTCTTATTAGCTAGACTAGGAAAATTTTTAGATATTTACTCTAAAAATAATCGTAATTTATGGATACAACATCAAGAAGTTATCAATACAGCGGAAAGATATGAAAAGATATTATGTTGGAATTATTTTGACACTCCAGCAAATACTTTGTTTGAAATTAATGGTAATGCTAATAGGTTAGCGTTTAGATTAGGTGTCGATTATCTTCAAATATACGCACTAATTGATAACAAGTGGGAGCATGTAGAAATTAACTTAAATAAAGTTTATTTCAATTATATATCGAAGATAGCAATATCTAAAGATGGAAGATATATTGCCCTTTCTGAGGATTATAAAGGACGTACTGCTATTTTTAAAGAAACAACAAAAAAAGGAAATATTATCTATGTTTGTACCAAATTAATCCGACCTAAAAATAGACAATGTGCAACACTAGACAGTGCTTTTAATGAAGACCAACAATTTATTCTATCTCAATTTTATGGACATGCTAGTATTCATAATAGAGAAGATAAACCATCAAAATTTACGTCATTCATGAAAAGGCTAACTTGTTCAATTGATTAAAACTTAGATGGCGATCGAAATCACGCATCATAAGTAAGCTTATAATATAAAACTAGAGGTTGATTTTGTGAATAATATAGTTGCAGTAAGGCAAAATGATTTAATTGAACATATAGCAGAAGAAAGCTTTGCTAACAAAGTATTTAACAGGGTGATTCGTGTAATACAGAGGGATAAGGTTTGTAGTCTCACTTTATCGTTTATAGGATCGACTATAGGATTAGCATTTCAGATTCAAAAACAACAGCTAAGTTACAGTGAAACATTAGATTTTTTTGTAGATCTACTTATGTATACGAATTTATTCTCTATGGCTTCAATAGTGTTATTAGATTTATCATTGCTAGGAAAATTATTTCTAGAAATACAAAACAATCCTATCCCTCAAGCTGTAGAAGGAAGAAGAAGAATTATATCAGAAGATATTTCTGATGTATTACCATATAATGAACTACAACAGTTGCCAGCTAATTACCAGTACGAAAAAGATGATATTTGCCCTATATCATATGAAAAACTAACACAAGGTGATACAGTTTGTTGTGACAAAAAACTTTATAGTTATTTATCTTTAAAAGATTGTTATACCCACTGCTTTAAATTAATTCCACATAGTTTAAACCCACTAAAATGGAATGAGAATGTCTATAAATTACCAGAGTATAGTGCGGAGTGATATGATCCCCAACCTAAAGGATGGGGCTTCTTGATTAAACAAGTGCTTCCTGTGCTAGTGTACTAACGAACCCTATATCTCAACAAGCTAACTGGGTATCCCCTACCATTTTATTAACGACATTAACTCTATTATTTTGCTATATCTCCCATATTTACTAATAACAATGGTATGCTTTGTGAACGAGTACATATAAAATATACAACTGCATTGATTACTGTTTCTTGTTGTTCTGCTGGTAACTTAGATAAGTCATCTAAATTACCAAATTCTTCCAACGAATATACCTGATGCTTCGCTTCTTTTAAGTCTTTTACAATACCATTATAGTCTTCAAGTAATATATTTTTTATAAATGCATCATATAGATATGATATAAGCTTTGATTTTATATAGTTTTGATCTATATTCTCTAATAGGTTTTTACCTAAAAATTCAAATTGAGAATAGAGAATATCAATAAGGTTCATATTTTCAGTATCATCATCATCATCATCTATTATAGCTATATTGTTAGCTACTGCTGCTTTATTTAAATGACCAATTATTTCCTTGCTGATACACTTATCTGCTGACATTACATAAGATCTTATCTTATCTAATATTTTTTGTACGACTACATGTGTAGATTTATGAGTTATATTTTTAATTATCTTATTCTCTATATCATAAAAGAAAATAACAAAATCTTTGTTATTGTTGAAAAAAATTATTTGCGGATAAGATCCACTACTATCGTCAGCATTCTTACGCTTTGTGCCACTTATTTCACCTAAAGGCAGGCCTTGCTTTTTTCTATATTCATGGAATAAATTCTGCATTTCGTAACATACATCTATACCATGCATCATAGAAATAACTAAAGAATATACTTCAACCGTTATTCCTTTACTATTTTTTTTAGTTATATCTGCACCGTGATCCAGTAACATTTTAGTTATTTCTACATGTGATCCAGATGCCATAATAAGAGCTGTGATATCTCCATCACATTGTCTATAAAATAATTCGTTAATATCTACATGTTTATTATTTATTAATGTTTTGACTAAATTAATACATCCTGATCGACATGCTAAAAAAAATAAATTAACATTTATATACTGATTTCCATTTGTGGTTTTAAAATCGAATCTTAACTTTGCTAAGTCATCTATAAAAAAAGTATTTAAAAGCTTATGTATTTTAACGTCATTATTAGATGCAACAGCTTTAATTATTTCATTTTTTTCATCATCTGAAATAACTTTAGTTTTACTAACTTCTTCAACGAAACGTTCAGACATATTTACTTTTGCACTATATTTATTTTCATTATCACCTATAAAACTTTCACTAACAGGTGATTTAGTATTTTTTATAGCACTATAATTATTTTCAGGTACTCCATTTGGGAGTGTAATATTACTTATCATACAAATTATTCCTTTGTAGTTAAATTATTTTTATTGTTTAGTTATAGCTCTGAGTTATTAGTTATTATAAAATAAAAACTATATTTTATATAGCTAAAATAGATTAAAATTAATTATTAACTCAAATTACGCATTTTAATAAAAATATAGCTAAATTGGTCATGACTCCAAATCATTGATTAACAATAAAATTCTCTTTCGATGAATGTCC
>CAKNAD010000179.1 GCA_929200515.1 Candidatus Gorgonimonas leptogorgiae
CAAATTTTTTATAATGCATTATATTAATATAGGTTGTCAATGCGTAAGTTCTATACCTATATTGTGACGATGTTTTATTGTGGGTAATATGCGGTGATAAAGATATAAGGCAGCAGTATAGTCACTTATATCAACAGGTTTTTTGTCTCTAGAATAATCGTTATATTTACGCTCAAAAAATTCTTGTATTATGTTACAAGAAAGATCTTCTAGAGTTGGCATATTTAACATGTTATCAATTGTTTTATGCAATAGCATAGTGACATAAGAATCATTTTCTAAATTATCAATAAGTACTTTACAGATAGGCTCATTATTGCTAAAAACTGCTTTTGTAAGTAATGAATGATAATCATTATGCTTGTGTGAAACAAGGTTGATTCTATTCATATTATATGGGTTATAATCTTGAAGTATCCACTTTCTTTTCGTTCGAGTATTTGCTTGTTGTAGTATATTATTTAAGTATTCTGCTGCTAATTGCTGATTATCTAAATTACAAAGCTTAGTAAACTCTGGATAGGAAAATACCGTTTTTATGCTTGCTAATATTTTTTTGGTTTCGGCATCTGTATTTATAATTTTGTGTTCTGATATTGCTGGTTGCTTAACTGCAATTTGATGCGTATCTGTAGTTAAATAATTTGGATTTGTTTGGTTTACAGGTTTTACTGTTAGTTTATTAAAATTAGAATTATTAGGTGAATTTAAAGGCTCATTAGCCACAGGTGATGTTTCATTAATTGGTGTCATAGTTTATCTTTATTATAAATATTCTTTAGAAATATATTTCTATATAAAAAGCAAGACTTGGCAACACCTGCAAAACAAGAAAATATAAATGATATTGTATACTTTAAGTAGGAAAAATACTAGGATTTTGCATATGTTCCTATACTGCACAATATATACTATTTTTGCAACATGTATAAGTAGAATCTGGAAATTCAGGTTTTAAGGCTAGAGAACAAGGTTTAACTCAAGGCAAAATACCGCAAGGATTACAGTATTATTTTTAGAAACTACATATTATTTCTTTGCTACTAAAGATAAACCTTTGTTATAATCTTCTATTTCGCCTTTATGGGTATTAAATATCTGGTTAGCTCTAGTATAATTGTTAACAAGTGATGTTTTAGTAGTCATACCAACTATGTTGTCTAATTCAAAGCCAGCAGGAAGCAATATTTTTTTAGTAAATTTAGAGTTTAAATTTATTTCGCTATTCATACCAACAGTTCCATCGCTAATTATTAAAATACCATCGGGTTGTAATAATTCGTATAATTTTATAAATAAGCAAATACTTTTGTCTATATCATTGAAATTAATCCCGCCTATACCGGTAAAATTAACAAGATTTAATTTACCATGCATATCATTATTTTGATGTAGAATATCTATAGTATTAAAAATATCTCCGTTTAAATCAGCGTAGTCTAAATTTGCAAAAATAGTTGTGTGTTTATCAAAAACTGCACCTGTTATATCTGAAAACGCTGATCCTATAACTAAAGTATGTTTTTTATCTGGCTCTAACCCCTTAGCTCTATATAAACTTAATGTTTTAGTATAATTGTCTTGTAATTTTTGTATTTTTTTTTGTTGGTTCAGTTTTGCAATTTGTATTGAATTTAGTTTTAAAGTATCAGCTCTTTGTTTTTCTTTAATTTCATCTTGTTGCCTAGATGCTATTATTTCTAAAAATTTATCATCACCGAACAAAATAACAATAATATTTTGTAAAAGCTTGTAGTTAGTTATATTATATTCTATTTCTAGCGTATGTATAATAGCTTTGATTGTATCTAAATTATTATCTGTAGCTAATTCTTCTATCGATTTTAATAAAGCATCAATAGAAGCTGGGGTGAATTCTTGGTTTATTAATAGAGATTTTATCTTAGATAAATCTGAAGGGTTAAGACTATATTTTTGAGTTGATGTTGATTTGTCTTGATTATCTACTCTAGTTTCTAACATTTTGATAAACAATTTTTCATTCATGCCATATAGTGAATTGCAACTAATGTCAATAGCGTGTTTAGTTACTTCTGACGGAATACCTTCTCTAGCATAAAATGACACGATTTTATTAGAGAGAATTTTTTCTATATCAGTTACAGATTTTGTGCCAACCTCATTAATATTTAATTGAATAAGCCTATCAGATAGTCTTTTTCTAGCATTTTGCAGAATGTCTTCTTGTGAAGAGCTGCTAGCTGAAAATGTAGTTAAAAATTCTGGGGTAGTTATTTTATTATTAGAATCTATAACAACTTCTTGTGAGTTATTACTATATTCTTTAATACTACGTAAATCAGTTATCATGACACACAAATTTTTTATATTATCATTCATTTTATTATTCCGTTGTTTTAATTATTTTGTATAAAATAATATTTTTATATTCATTAAAATTTTAAATCATTTTACTTAGCCCTGAAACCTAGAGTTTCATATATTAAAGAGGTGCTCTTGCTAAACACCATATATCTACTTTTTTTACGCCAGCTTGTTTCAGTAACTTAGTTATTTCTATAATAGTTGCTCCACTAGTTACTACGTCATCTATTATAGCTACGTGTTTATACGTTGTTTTTTTGTTTATTGAAAAAGCATTGCGTATATTTTTCTGTCTTTGGTCTATAGTTAACTTATGCTGAGGTTCAGTTTTTTTACTACGAAACACTAATGAATCTTCGAGAACAATTGACGGTTGCTGCAATTTTTTTAATATTTCTTTAGCCAATATATGAGCTTGATCAAATCCACGAGCTAATAAACTTGTTGCGAACATTGGAACCGGTATTATCGCTTGAGGCCAGTTACTATTATAATAATCAGTTAATTTTAATATCAGGCCATCTATTACATATTTTATAATCTCATAACGAGAGTTATATTTTATTAAATAAATTATTTGCTTTATTGGGTAACTGTATGAATAATAAGCAATACATTTATTAAATATAGGTTTTTTAGTATTACACTTGCCACATATTTTTGCTTGTCCTACTAAAGGAACATTACAAATAACACAGCAATTATCAATAGCAGGAAAAATATTATAGCAATGCTGGCAAATAGCATTATTGCTAGCACTAGTACATATAAGACAACTTCTGGCTATAGTTACAGTTTTTAACAGCTGCTGTATTATTTTTAATATATGCATATTTTAATTTGACTTTATAAAAGATATAATTACATAGATAATAAAGGCTATGAAAAAGTTCCTTAAAAGTTAATTTTTTTATTGAACTTTATATTTGTTGTTATAGTCTTACATACTGGAACATAATCTCTTGACAACGATTATGCATTAACTGACAAACTTAATATATGAAAAAAACAGATAATCACAACGGATGGGCAATCTATTTAAGACTTTTGCAATATGTAAAGCCTTACTGGTTGTATTTTATCATCAGTGTAATTGGAATGATGATATTCGCCGCAAGTGAACCAGCATTTGCAAAACTATTAGAATATTTTACTGAAGAGCTATCTTCTACTGAGTCAATAAAATTCTTACCGAATGTAACAATATTTAACCAATCTGGTGGCTTTGATGCCATATGGTTTATTCCTTTTTTAGTTTTATCTATTGCTTGTTGTAGAAGCGCCGGAGCTTTTATAGGTGGCTATTTTATTGGCAAAATAGCATACAGAGTTATACACGATTTAAGAAAACAGCTATTTAATAAGTTGCTACATTTTCCATATGAGTTTTATGCTAAAAAAAATCCAGGTAGTATTATATCGGTAGTTACTTTTAGTGTATCGCAAATTACTGAAGCATCATCAGAAGCATTAAGAATTATCATACGTGAAGGCATGACAGTAATCTTCTTATTCGGTTTTTTATTGTATACCAGTTGGAAAATGACACTGATTTTTATAGCTATAATTCCACTAATAGCTGTAGCTGCTGTTTATGCTAGTAATAGAGTCAGAAAAGTAAGTAGAAATATTCAAAATTCTATGGCAGATATAACTAATATTGTTAAAGAGGCTATATCTGGACAAGAAGAAGTAAAAATTTTTAACGCTCAACAAAAAGAGAGTGATCGCTTTACTACTGCTAGTAAAAATAATTATTTGCAAACATTAAAAATGGATAAACATTCATTTTTAAATACTGCTGCTTTGCAGTTTATCGTTGCTATCGCTTTATCTGTACTGTTATTTACCGTGTTGTTAATGAAAGGTCAAATTAGTGCGGCTACACTAATTGGCTATGTTACTGCAGCAGCGCTGTTACCTAAACCTATAAAGCAATTAAGTGATGTAAATTCTAAAATTCAAAAAGGTATAGCCGCCGCTGAAATAATTTTTTCAATTCTAGATAAAAAAGCAGAAGATAATTCAGGCAATATAAAATCAGCAATTAAAGGCCATATAGAGTTTAAGAATGTTAATTTTTACTATCCAGATAATAAATCCCCGATACTACAAGATATTAATTTTACAGTAGAGCCAGGCAAAACCATTGCTGTAGTTGGTAGATCAGGCGCAGGCAAAACAACTTTAATAAAGCTTTTATCCAGATTTTATTTGTCATCTACTGGTAGCATTAGTATCGACGGTATTGATATTAACGATTATAATCTAAATTATTTACGTTCAAAAATTGCTGTTGTTTCGCAAAAAGTAACTTTATTTAATACTAGTATTAAAGAAAATATTGCTTATGGAGTTAATGGCGATGTATCTGAAGCTGAGATCATTGAAGCTGCTATTAAATCTTATGCAGATCCATTTATTCAAAAACTACCAGAAAGTTATGATACTCTAGTTGGCGATAATGGCATGTTGTTGTCTGGTGGGCAAAAACAAAGAGTAGCCATAGCAAGAGCATTATTAAAAGATGCATCTATTGTTATACTAGATGAAGCAACATCGGCACTTGATTCCGATTCAGAAACAAGGATTCAATCAGCAATAAAATCTGTATGTAAGAATAAAACTACTATAGTTATTGCTCATAGATTATCTACTATAGAGAATGCCGATACTGTACTTGTTATGGATAAAGGCAAAATTATTGAAACTGGAACTCATCAACAATTACTGAATAATAATTTAACATATGCTAATTTATATAAGTTACAGTTCCATAATCAAGCTATTGCCAATGAGTAGCTTAAACTATTACAGTTAAATCTAGCGTTTTAATCTGCTACCTGTATAGTTATTTTTCTAAAAGATTACTTGGAATCGTTTCTTGTAGATTACTAATATCTGTGTTTATTATGGTTCATGCATCGGCTATAGTATCTTGAGTCGTGTTTTGCGTATCACTTAGGTAAAGCAAGTCTTTAATTTCCATAGCATCAGCAGAAGTGCTTGTTTGAAATGCTTGTAAAAATACGGTTGTTATCTTCTCGTTTTGAATTATATCTTTTAACCTCACTTTTTGATCATGCTCATTAATTGGTGTTAGTAACTCTAGTTTTATTTCTTTACTAAAATTTTCATTGTTTAATATAGAATCAACATAATTCTTTACCGCTAGCAAAGAAGATTCATCTTTTTTATTTAGAGTATCATATAACCAACTTGCCCCCTGATTATTTCTTGCTTGTAATAATTTAATAGTTGCTTGTCTAGACAGCTTAGAATCAGCAATAATTTTTGTTATAGGAGATATTAAAATAGATTGTTGTTCTAATAATCTATATAAAAATGTATTTCCGTTTTTATCATGTGCATGTAATATTTCTATTTTATTATGATCACTTAACGGCTGGTGATTTAGTATTTTATTAAAGAATAATGCTAATATTTCATTATCAGCATATTCTAGTGCTAAATCTAATGCTGATTTATCTTCATTTGTTTCTGTTAATATTTTTTTTATTTCATCACTATTAAATCTAGAAATAATCTCGTCTAGGTAAAAATCTATAAATTTAAAATCACGATATTTAACAGCATTATATAAATCAGATTTTTCAGATGGTTTATAATATAAATAATATATACACGTCGTGAATGAAAATGCTAGCTTTTTAAATTTAAATTAGT
>CAKNAD010000180.1 GCA_929200515.1 Candidatus Gorgonimonas leptogorgiae
ATTTTGGGGTTAGTTAGAGTTGAATAAACACATAATAAATTTTAAGATTAAAATATCTATAAATATATAAATCAACACAAATTACAATTTGTGTTGAAATTTTATAACCCTTTCTAATATTTCAGTGCTAAAAATATAGTAAATACTTTTATGCAATTAGGCTACTGCCACAACATTAAACAAACGTATAATAAAATTAAAAACCTTATATTTACAGGTATTAAAACTGTACGTAGTATTGTAAAGTAATAATTTATAAAAAATCAACTTCAACTATATTGAATTGATAATGCAAATATACATGAAAAATATTTGTGTTTTTTTAAGGTATGGCTGGAGTTAATAAAATATTTAAAAACTATAAAAATTTTAGAAGCTCAATTATTTATTTTGTAGTTAATAAAAACAAGTAATAAAAAGGACACAAAAAATAATTAATAATAGGGAATAGTTATGCCAATAAATAATATTTATACAAATAGTTATCAATTAAAAATACCTATTATATGTTACCAAAACTTGAGCTTTGATAATCAAAAAATATCAAAAGCACTATACCAATACATATTGAATAGTTACGGTATCATGATTATTAACCTTAATTATCCAGAAAAAACTGGGGACACTTTAGTTAAGGTTGTGAATTCTATAGGTGGGGAATTACATGAACATAACGATCAAGGTATTACTCTATGGGATGTAAAGCCAGTTCAAAACAATAATAGCGAGCATGTAGCAAGATCACATCAATTAAATGAATTTGTGTTACATACAGATTGTTCTTATGAAAAGAACATTCCAGATTTTATAGCCCTTTACGTAGTAAATCATGATAAATTTGGCGGGGGCAAAAACTTATTGGTTGATGGCCTAACATTGATTCAGCATTTATCACAAAAATCATTAACTATTCTTCAACAAGAAGATGTGAAAATTATCATACCTATGGAGTTTCAAAAAGGAGCGAAATATATACAGGCTAAGATAATAGATGAAAATTTTAATATCCGTTACAGAAGGAGCATTATAGATCAGACGGATTTATCAAAGGATATGCAAACTGCTTTAGATGAATTCGATAAACTTTGTCATTTACCTATTATCAATAGAGGATTTGAGTTAAAAACCGGACAATTAATCTTATTAAATAATAGAAGGTTTTTACATGCTCGAACTGAAATAAAAGATAAAAACCGACATCTTATACGTGCAAGATTTTTTACAAAGTTTAATAAATTTATAGAATAAAATTAAAAAATGGAGCAGGTATGATAAAAAAATCAAAGTTTCATCATATAGTCCCAAAAACAAATAATTTCATTAAAGACAAGAATAAATTATTAAAATTATTATCAGAAAACATGTCTTTTGATAGATATGGAAAAAATTTTAACCCTTATCCTATAGCCATAGATGATGATATAATAGATCAAGTTGAAGAAGCTAATAATATTATCATAATTGCCCTCGACGCCATAATTAAAAATTATATTACCGATAAAAAAGTGCAAAATATTGTAAAACTAGAAAACAAAGCTTTAAAAATTTTACAAAAATATTCGAAGAATAGTTATAAATTAGGTTCTATCCGTCCAGATTTTTTAGTTTCCACAGACAACCAAATAAAAATATGTGAAATAAACACTAGATTTCCATTTAATGGTATATTTGGCTCTAATTTTTTACAACAAGCTTATAACAAACTAGGTAAATCAGATTATATCTCTATTAATCAAGATCCTAATATTATAGCCTTAGTATTAAAAAATTTTGATTTAACTAAACCAATATTTATATTACGTGATCGCGAACAAGGTTATGATATAAACTTTTTAGAGAATATTCTAAAAAATGATTTAACATCGAGACAAAAGAAAATATCATTAACTCCTAGCGAGTTAAAAATAGCTAATGGTAAATTATTATTTAATGGCCAAGTATGCGAACAATTTATTATCGAATTACATCAAGATGAATTATTAAGTTTAAGTGATGACTTTTTAATAGCTTTAATTAATACAAATCATATTAATGATTTAAGAACACTATTAATTGGGCACGACAAACGTATGTTAGCTGTTTTTTCTAACCAAGATATAATGTTGCAATATATATCAATGGCAGAATTTAACCTACTCAATAAATATATTATACCAACTTATCTACCAAATAATGAAATTAATAAAGAAATACTAGTTAATAAAGATTCTTGGGTGCTAAAAAAGTATAGAGGTGGCAAGGGTATTGGGATGTATGTTGGTAATATACACTCGGTCGCAACAATTAACAACGTATTAAAAAATAATTCCGATGCATATATAATACAACCTTATGTACACCAAAATAAAATACCTTTATTTGTAGAGTATAATAACAATATAGCATGTATGAATATGCATATAGTTGGATGTTTTGCAAATTTTAATAAAAATTTTTTGAGTATAGGATTTTTTAGAGCTTCATTAGGTGATATTGTAAATGTATCAGAGCAAGGTGGTAATATAATACATGTAGTTAAAAAAAATCATGCTCATAAAAAACATATAATAACTAAATTAAATTATATTATTTCGTATGCAAAAAAACACTCAAAATATTATTCAACGACACTTCCTGCGGATAAAATAACAACATTAGAACAAGTTAGTCAATTACCAATCTTAACAAGTAGTATGTTAAAACAACATGCATCTAATGCACAATGTGGCTTACTTACTAATAAATTAGCATTTTGCCATGTTTTCTCTAGTGGCACTACCACAGGAACACCTAAATTTATTTTTCGTTCACATCAAGAAAATAACACTAATGCTAAAATGCTAGCAAAAGGCTTAAAGATATGTGGCTTGCAAAAACATGATATAGTGGCAAATTTATTAGCAAGTAATAGTTTATGGTCAGGTATGACTATATTTAATTTAGTATTAACACACATTGGTTGTTGTATATTAGGAGTTGGTAAAGATTATACACAAGAATTTTTAATTGATATAATACGCCGATTTAACGTTACAACTTTACTTGGAATGCCGACACAAATAGCTACTCTGGCACATTATATAGAAGAAAAAAATATAAAAGATATTTGTATTCCTAGAATTATTATTGGTGGCGAATATTTGTATAAAGATGCAAAAAAATATATCAAAAAAATTCTTAAAATAAAACATATTCAATCAACAGGTTATACTAGTAGCGATACAGGAGCAATTGGTTATCAATGTGTTTTTTGTAAAGATAACGAATATCATCTGCACTCTAATATGCAACATCTTGAAATCTTAAATTTAAACAATAGCAAACCTGCCCCATTAGGCAACAAAGGGCGTATAGTTGTTACTAACTTAGATAGAACATTAATGCCATTAATCAGATATGAAAGTGGAGATTTAGGCAAAATACTAAATAAAGATTGCAAATGTAATTCTACTGATTTAAAGTTCCAACTATTAGGACGTGGTGATGATAATATCATTGTAGGACCTAAAATTATATCTATTGAATATTTTGCTAAAGCAATAGCTAAATTTAAAGAACTAGCATTATCTTTTCAAGTTATAATTAATAATACCAATGGCACTGATCATATAACAATTATTTGCGAAATTAAAAATCAAACCAAAATATCAGCTCAACTAAAACAAGATTTATATAATGAAATATTAGCTATCACAACTATAAAACATCTAATTAACAGGAAGTTTATTAGCGATATTTTTATCAATATCGTAGCCTATGGTTCAATTAGCAGAAATCATACAACTGGAAAAATACGCAATATAATTGATGAGAGAAAATAATGAGCGATGTGATAACTAATTTCTCCATTAGAAAAGATATTTTAGCTATTGCGTTTCCAATGTTATTTATTCAGCTAACAGTTTTTGGTAGAACATTCATAGCAACTTATGTAATAAATCAAGTTGATATTCAGGCAACGGCATCTTTTGCCGTTGGCTTGGGCATTATACAAACTATTGGCATGTTAATACTAGGACTGTTTTCAGCAATTAGTATTATTAATTCACATCAAAAAACTATATCTATTATTTTTAATAATTATTTTATTCCTTATATTGCAATTAGTTTTGTTATTAGTAGCATAATTTGTTTTTTTCTTGTTGGCTTTCCAAAAATTTCCTATTTTTTTAAGATATCACCAGCGATACAGCATGATGTAAATTTATTTTTGCGTGCTTATATAATAGCCATTCCTGCTTTTGTATTTGCATCTGCATTAAGGTTTCATTTATTATCATTTAAACAAACTAAAATAATTAGTATAAGCAATATAAATGGTTTTATAATATGCACTTTATTTACTCTGCTATTTTCATGGAAGCCTTGGCAAATGGGTACTGTAGGTTTTGCTTATGCTACTGCTTTATCATTTTGGTATACATTATTTCATTTACTACATTTTGCTTGGAAAAATAAATTATTACCAGCAACATTAAAAAATATGGGTTGTAAACTGAATTATATTATAGAAATATTAAAAGAAGGGATTCCTATGAGTCTATTTTTTAGTGTTGAATCAATATTTTTTTCTATATTAGTTCTAGCAACTCAAAAATATGCTATTGAATATATAACATCCTATCAAATAGTAATACAGCTAGTGTTATTTGTTTTTATATGGCCATTAGCTGTAGGTCAAGGAGTTATAATCCTAGTTGGTAATAATTTTGCTGATGGTACTATCAACCAAAATATAACAAAAATAATAAAAAACATGCTGTTTATTGCTATCCCAGTAATTATATTCAGTATTATAATAATTCTGATATTAAAACAGTATTATTTAAAAATATTTTTTGTAAAACAAAATTATATAAATATCGGTATTTTATATATATACCCAATGTTACTTTTTTTATTAATAGATGGCTTTGCAATTATGTATATGTCGATATTAAGAGGTTTGCGTAAAACTTTATTTCCTTTAATTTCAATATTTATTTGTTATTGGGTAATTGGAGGTTGTATTATAATGTTGTTGCGTCTGTATACAACCGTTACACCAATTTCATTTGTTTGGGTACTGAGCTTTAGCAGTTTATTGCGTGCCTTATCTTATATTCTTTATGTGCGTAAAATTATTATTTTAAAAAACTAATTAATCAAAAACTTTCATCTAAAAAACACACTCTATAACTTTAAGATAGTAAATAAATTTTTTTGTAAACTTTTTGTAGATTGCGAATTAACAAACTAAGTGCATAATTTAATATAGCAAAATAATGCAAAAATGCTAGTTGCATTCCTGTAGCATTTTGCCTTGAATTAAATCATTTTACTTAGCCCTGAAACCTAGCATTTTCATCTGCTACGTGTACAAAAGAAACTTTATATCTATTTTAGCAACTAATACATATTAACAGCAATAATGAGGAAATAGTCATGCTAAACACCCAATATTCACCGGATATAACACATAATAATTTCAATAATCAAATAATGGATCATGAAACAATATATTTAACATGGGTTAGTCAGGGTAAAACTCCCGAAGAAATAAAAAAATTATGTGAAAGATTAATTGAATTGCATAATAAAAACTCTGAATCAAAATTTCAAATAAAAATTGGTGGTTCTGCAACAATAGGAGAGTTATATCCTAAATTTAATAACTGGGTTAAACGGGTATTTAAAAATCTAACTGCAAATGACACCGCCAAAATAGCAACTGCATTTGATGTATTCGAAGAATATACAAACAATATGGAGAGAACTCTTGAAAATATAAAAATTAAGGTAATGCAAAAAATTTTTTCTACATATGGTAATAATACCGCTATAGAACTATTACGTATTAATCTAGGTAAGCTTATATTTTTTAATATTAGTAACTTTAATAAAACTAAATCTATGCTTGATGAAACACCAGAAATAGAAAATCTTACTGCTAATAATGAAACTACAGCTACTTTTAATCCTATACATATACAAATTA
>CAKNAD010000181.1 GCA_929200515.1 Candidatus Gorgonimonas leptogorgiae
ATACAAGTGATGCATAACCACTGGTTTCTCCTATAGCACAATATTGATTATTAAAACTAAATATAGCTGTAGTTAATCTGTTTGGATAGCTAGCTATATAAAGCTTTTCTTCTTGTTTTAAATCGTTTGATAACCTCCAAAAGTATATTATATTTCTATAAATAGTAGATATATATTTACCATTTGGGCTAAAAAAAATAAATGATTCTGAATTAACCTTTAAATTTTCAGATGCGATATTATCGTCTATTTCCCAGTTATCTTTTGGGGTTAAATATATTGGTATGATGTTTTTATTAAAGTCCATTACAATTATGCTTTTATAATTAGGACTAAATTTAGCAAATTCTATACATTGTGGAATATTTAATTCATTTTGTATATTAAATTTTTTATTGTTATCTAATTTATAAATTTTTATTAATCCATTTAAATAGGCTATAAATAAATTAGCATTATCGCTACTATAACCTGCAGATACTGCTATGTCATTATAGCTGGAACTAAATTTAGTTTCTGTTTTCATACTAGTAGCTAGCTGAATAGTTTTGGTTATATAAAAAAATAAAACTTCATGAAATATATTAATGTTTTGAATGTTATCTAAATAATTTAATGTATTTTTAATATGATTAAAATTATTTAGCCATGATTTTAGATGTTTATTATAGTTATATTTATTGAAAAGTAATTTAATTTTTCTTTGTGCAGTAGCTGAGTATTCTGCAAATAGCTCGTGCGCCATATGAAAATTATTACGGTGGTATTTTGATACAGCAGAAAATTTTTTGCATACTAAAGAAGTACTACAAAGGTCTTTTATATTTAGTTGAGCAAAAATTTTATCAAGTAGTTCATTCGAGATATTATTGATATAACAAATATCATTTTCTTTTATTAATAAATTTCTACTAGATAACTCATGATTAATATTATTTGCTTCCGTAGTATTTGTAGGCAAATAATTGTCACTCACTGAATTAGTTGTGCTAGGTACAAAGTTAGATGCAAGTGCATTACAGTTTGATGTCGATATATTATTCATTAAATTATTTTGATATGTATTAAAACTATCCTAAATATTAAATATACAAAATTTGTATAAAATGTCTTGTTTATTATAATAGTATACTCTATTGCCAATCAATTATTATTTTGTATAATGACAGTAATACAAACAATATAATTAAAATATAGCTATTAACTTGTAAAATGCTATTAATATGTTATAAATTCTAACCCCTTTGCCAAGTTAAAAAGTTAAATTACATGCATATCTCGAAGTGTTAAATATTTTATGCGAATTTAAAGCATCCTATATTGAGAATAAAATTAAAATATTTACAAGGTAAAAAACTAAATGCAATTAATAAAAATAATAAATACAATAATGATATCTCTATTATTTATAACAGCAGTATCACATGCAAACGATGAAGAACATCTAGAAAATACTATTATAGACAATAAATATGAAACTAGGTTTTATAATTTAAAAAATACTAGAAGTTATAAAATGTTAAATTGGTTTCCAGAGCATGCGATATCAAACTTTCCAGATTTTACTGGAGAAATTAAAAACAGAATTATAGCATCAGTTCCAACTTTTACAACTATTGCTATGTACTGCTTATTATGTATGTATTTAGATATAATTCCATACGATAATTTATTTAATTTTGCTACTAAACTATTATTAATAGATTATTTTTTTGCTGCTACAAATATCCTAATAAAACCTAATACTATACTAAACTTAATATCTATGTTTTACTATATTTACAATGATATGATTTCTCCAGTATATATGATGTCTGCTATGATGTCTTCTTTTGATATTGGTCTAAATTTATCCAGTGCTTTGATTGTAAGTTCGTTACTAGCTAATGCTGTTTACATTATAAGTATTAAAATCAATAATAGATGCAACTTAGTTAATAGAATTATTAAAGAAAATAAAAATATAGTAAAAGATTCTGTAGAAATAAATGATCCTAATTATGCAAACAATTTAAAAATTCTTCATGACCTTATAAATAATAATAGCAATGTTTATTTATACAATAACAATATTACCGATAGTGATAATTTTTATATGAGAGTATTCTCATGGTTTAACGATACTAGACGTTTATCTTTGTGCGATCAAAAAAAAGAGATAAAAACAAATCTTGAGATTTATTTAAGTAAATATGATTCAGTAGAAGTAAAAAATAAATGCATGTTGTTTCTTAAAAAAACTGGCGTGGCATTGTTATCTGCTGATTGTAAACAATTAACTGATGTAATATTTATTCCAAGCGAGCGTTATAAATTATTGTTTGAATTTAAAAAGCAGCCTAATAAAATAACTAGTAGTAACTTAATTAGTTTATTGAAATCAAAAGATGTATTAAATGTAGAGATAAATGGTATAGAAAGCCCAGAGATATCAAATAGTTATAACTCTTTTATTATTGCAAGGGATAATAAAAGCTATTACTTATTAATTAATTATGATATCTTCAATGCAAATTATATTTTTAAAGTGATGTTATTTTTTGCTAGTTTTAATAATGCTAAAATAAATATATTTAACTCTACAGATGATAATAGCATTATCATTAAATATAATAATACACATCAAATTCGAGAGGCCTTGAAAACAATAATAAAAATATTTAACTGCAATAGTACAAATACTGCGCTTTATAAAATTAGTGGATTAAATAGCTAAAACACTTTTTGTTAAAAACAGGAAACTATATGCTACATTTAATAAAAAAAATATTTATTGTTTTTATATTATTACAAACTAATTTTATTTATGCTAATGATGTTTCACAACAAATAGATAATTTCTGTAATACAAAATGCCACCATGTTAATAGTAGTAGTTTTGATAAAAATTTTCAAAACATTGCTAAGGCTAATGAATTGATATCTAGTTTAAAGAAAAGGTTTACATGTCTTAAGTATGTTTTTAGTACTATATTATTGCAATGCGTAACATTATATTATTTCAATATAGATAATAGCTCATCTTTACTAAAAACTACTATAGAATTATTTGCTATAGATGTTATTTTAACAATAATAAAAGATAATTATATATCAAGTGATTATCTACATTCATTTGTAGAATTTTATCAAATCCTTTTTGATTTTCTTTTGCCGATACATGCTAGTTCTACTGTATCAAAGATTATGGAAGAATTGCCTGATACAGAAGCTATTGATAATATTTTACCAATTTTAGTACATGTGTCTAGTGTGGCTAATACTTTTTTGCAATCATATAATCATTTTACTGAACATACAGATAATAATGAAAATAAAAATTGTGACAATAAATTAACTTTTTTACAGCGTAGCTTAAAAGAGAAACAAGATGTTTTTATTTATTCTGATTTATTGAATATAGATGAAACACAAAAATCATTTTTTGATAGGTTTTGTCAATGGATTATTCATCATAAAAATGAAAATAAAACAATAGCAGAATATAAAAATATACATAAAGAAAATAATGAAATAATAAACAAGGACTTTAATCTTAGAATGAGCAAGTTATCTGAAAAAGAAACATTATCTGATGCTATTTTATATTCTGTATTACAAAAAAATAGTTTTTTAGTTTTAGAGGCTAATGTAATTAATAATAAGAAAAGTGGCAATAAATATCAATACCTAGCAATTGTTAATAATGAAGGAAAATATTTTGCGATAATGGGATTATATATAGATAATAAATTGCTTGATTCTAACTTGCAGATGTATCTAAAAATTAATTCAATATATTTACAAAAATATATATTTGCGATAATCAAATTTGATAATGACTATAAATTGTTTAGATTTAACAAAGAAATTATTAATGATTTTGGCGAGTGTATTAGTAAGATTGATATTTTTAAATTTAATGAACTAACAGAATAAAATAACTTTATAACGTTATCTGCAAATAAATATCTACAGAAGGTTATAAGGAAATAACTAGTTGCGTAAGCATGTGTTAGGAATTGCTTTTTTTGTAGATGTAAGGTATTACTCAGTGGTATTTTTATTATTAAAATCAAGGAGCAATATTTTAGTGAAAATAAGACTAACGCCATTGATTATTCCTTTAAAAGGAAAGTTAGGTCCATGGGTTAACCCTAAACTTAATTCAGTTATACCAAATGCATGCAAATCTTCAGAGTCCAATTGATGATCTGGTTCGTTAGGATAAAGCTCTAGATTTAGATACTTCGTTTGTAAAACATCTACTACATAATTTGGAGCATAAGTTGTTTCGCTAGTTTCGTTAATAAAAGAGTTATCTTTTTCCATATTGTTATTAAGTTTAGGGGCAATAGTAGTCCAATATATAATTTCTTGAGCTGAATGTTTTAACCATTTAGTATAATCTTCATCTGTTAGCTGTGTAATTGATTGTACGTTCGCGTTTTTATTTTCAAAGTATTCCATTAAAAAAATATTTAATATTTCTTCAATAAAGAATTGTACTTCAGCTACTATTTTGGAGTTGGTAAAATTATAATTTGTTGCGTTTCTTTTGCTGCGAGCATATAGAACAAAAATAGCAATGATATTATCGAGCAATGACCCAAAGTAAAGCACTATTTGATTAATATTCTTAGGGTATCGGTAGCACATGCCTATGTCATCAAAAAAAGTATCATAGTAATTAAAATAACTACAGTCGCCAAGATCTCTAAGACCTGAGTAGCTAATATCAGATCTTTGTGTTTTTGATACCCATTCTCTAATAGAGCAAGGATAATAATCGCAGTTCTTACGATCAGCAAGGCAAGTATGTATTTTTGCAAAAAGTATAGAGCTCCATCCTATTGAACTATAAATTCCATGTTGTGATTCTATAATACTATCGAATGTTACTCCATAGCTAGCAAGTTTAGCAATATCGGCTATTGCTTTTTTAAAACCTTGTTCGGTTGCTTCATTATCAGTAGCACCTACATATTTAACATAATCTTCAGAAGCAGTAAAACAATATCCGTATACATATTTATTATTATCTTGGTGATAAATTTCAAGAAGATCTTTAAAGTTATAACTAAGAGCTTTTATAGGCACTTTAAATAAATATTTGCTAACAGGAATTTCACTTTTTAAAGTATCTGTTATATTGAGTTTTAATAAAGCTAAATGCATAGCTTGTTCTTTAATAAATTCATCCCATATTTCGTCTTTTCGTTGAAATTTGAGATAAAAACATTGATCGTCTTTATTTGTAACCTGTAGTGTTCTACCACCACATATTGTTTTATTATACTTAGTACATTCTAACAAAAAGATTAAATCTTGATTTTCTTCGGGCAATTCAGTAGTTAAATTATCATTGATTTGTTGACGTAATTGCATTCCTTTATTAAAGTTAGTTGGTGTAAAAGTATTGTTGCGATAAGAAGCCATAATTAACCAAGAAAAAAGTGGATTGTGTGTTTCAAAAATACTATTGCGTTCTGACGCACATAATAATTCAGGGTTAAATTCTATGCTAGGGTTGAATGCTTTGGCTCTAGATATTATATTTTGAAATTGCTCTTTTGATATTATTTCAAATAGTTTATTTTCTCTTTGTAAATTATAAGATAATTTACTTCTATTTTTCCAATCTGTTTTAGCAATAGCGTTTTCTAGTTCATGCCTTAAAGGTTGTAGCTCGGCTATTTTAGTTAAAAACACTTCCATGCCAACTTTGTTATACGTAGCTTCATATTTTGCAAATGTGACTGGAGTAAATTGTCTTCTGCCTAATTTAATAATTAAAGTTAACCAATCATCATCAGTAAAATTTTGAGTATCATTATCAATATATTGCTGAATTAAATTATTGAAATAATTATATTTAGAATCTTTAATACTAACAACAAGATTGTTTTTAACAACAGACTGATGTGGCTGGACTTCAGTTTGATCTGTCGGTAAATATTTTTTAGTTGTT
>CAKNAD010000182.1 GCA_929200515.1 Candidatus Gorgonimonas leptogorgiae
TTACGTATTAAAAGTGGTTGCCAATGGCGCATGCTTTCTAGTAATTTTCCTAAATGGGAAACTGTATATTTTTATTTTACCTAATGGAATGAACCTAAAGGTGATACCGTAATTAGCTTGCTTGAACATGCGTTAAAAAAATCAGATTATAAAATATAGAAAAATACAAGGTAGAGAAGCTAAAACCAACTGTTGTATCGCAGATGCATAAAGCGTGAAAAATACAGATTGTGCTAAATAAAGGATATGATGCAGGGAAAAAGTCTCGGCATTAAACGACATATTATTACTGATTTTTTAGATTTACTACAGGTAATTATAGTTACAACGGCTAATATTACAGATCGAAATGGAGCAATTGAAGCTACTACCAAAAACATAACATTATTATCTATGGTAAAATCTATTATGGTAAGAGCGTTCATTTGCATGGATAGAAAAATGTAGGCGCTTAAATACCCTGTATATGATTATAATATGCGGTTAGTTTGGTTAGAGCTAATGCTCTACTTAAATACGTATATAAAATAATATTGAACTAATAGCATAAAGAGATGTCTACATACATAAGTGTGGCAGTTAGAAATACGAGTTTTTAGTAAGTGATTATAAGTTTTTATCCAAGGTAGTGTTTTGCAAGGTTTAGTTTCGACTAAATCAATAAAGACTAATGCGAGATAAAAGCTTAGAATCCTTGCCCTTTAGAAGCAATTAAAAAATATAAGGATTAAAAATGGATATAACTAATTTAGGGCAACCTAGCAAAAATGATTTTACTAATAACCAAGATACTAGCAATAATATTATTCGTAAACTAGAGTTACAGCATCAGCATCAGAAACCAAGGCAATGTTGCTTAGATATAGCATCACGAAACATAACAAACACCACTATTGACGAATATATTCGAAACGGTTGTAAGAGTAGAGACATAGTACAAGCAACAAAACAGGGCGATATAGCATATTTAAACAAATATTTAACCAAAAATCAGCCATATATGATTAATGAACCTTATAGCTATAATGATCGCCAATATACTTTACTTTATATTGCTGTGGTAAATAATCAACTTAATACTATAAAATATCTTGTAGGCAAAGGTGCTCACTTAGATTGCCGTCCTAACTTGCTTACGGTTGCCTGTAAGATGGGTAGAGAGAGTCAAGATAAAATTAATGTTATTCATTACTTATTAGCTAAAAGAGTAGGCCTAGCTGCAGATTACAATGACATAATAGACAAATGTATTTCATGTTCACAAATGGATATTTTGAAACTACTAATCTCTCATGGTATAAAACCAAACTTTTCTGAAATGGAAATGGTTCCTATCCTTAAATATCTTGTCAATCCTGATAAGATTGAATACTGGCGTTATTTTCTAGAAAATAATTTACTAGAAGTAGATAAAGAATATCAAGGATTACAACTAATCCATATAGCCTGTATGCCTGATAGACCACGGCCTAGTACAGAAGTTTTTAAATTATTATTAGAGTATGGTGCCAACCCTAATGCGCGAACTAAATCAGGTAAAGCAACACCACTACATTTTTTATTAGCTCGTAAGATCCGTTGCTACGATTCTATAGGACTTTTACTAGAGAATGGAGCAGACGAT
This sequence comes from Candidatus Gorgonimonas leptogorgiae, assembly GCA_929200515.1. GTDB lineage: Bacteria > Pseudomonadota > Gammaproteobacteria > Pseudomonadales > Endozoicomonadaceae > CAKMZJ01. The sequence goes on from CAKNAD010000182.1 coordinate 1,625, forward strand.
ACTCTTAAAGGTAAAATTAACTCTCAGTCTGATTGTAGTAAGTATACAGAAAATATAATTAAAAAACACAAAGGCAAGTATAAAGCTATAGAATTAGTTGCTCCTAAAGATCAAAGACAACTACAAGAAGTAATAGACCATCATAAAAAATTATACTTAAAAAATAAAGCTCTTGAAGAACAGAAAGCAGAAGGATCTAAAAAACAATCTACAAATAAACAATCTTTATTCTTTAGGTTGAAAGATAAATTTAAAGCACCTTCAGTGCATCTAAAAGAGGATAAAGCTACGCCTTCAGAATCTACATCTGAATGTCTACCTGCGCCTTCAGCACCCCCATATGAGGATTTTGCTATAACTTCAGAACTTTCATATGATTATGAAGATACGTCTTCAGAACTTCCATATGATTATAAAGATACGTCTTCAGAAAATACACGTGAATGCCTACCTACACCTTCAGCACCTCCATATGATTATAAAGACACGCCTTCAGAATCTACACTTGAATGCCTACCTACGCCTTCAGCACCTCCATATGAGTATAGAGATACGCCTTCAGAAAATACACTTGAAGATGCAAGACTGCCTGAATATAGTTTAGAACCTAATTTCAGACAATCTGGACAAGGAGTTTTACTATCATTGTTACATTCTGTACTAGAACCACCTCCACCTTATGAGGAGGCTGTTGGTCTAAAGAATGAAAACTAAATACTAAATTTTATCGCTAAATTTAAAATCCATCTAGGACATTAAGCATCTAACATAGCTAAAATACCGTTTAATGTCTCATGTTGTTTAGATTTCCTTTGGGGGTATTTTCATAACATTTTTTAGTATATAATTTTCTGCATCTTTTAAAACATGGAATAGCTTACACCATGTTTTTTTAAAGATAGTATTTAGTATCGGAAGGTGTATAAGCTTTTTAGTTACTGATAAAGATATACTTTAAACCAATGATCCCAATTGGAAAATAGGCAGATACATTGCAATTATTAAGCCACCTACTAATAATCCAAGTATCGAAATTACTATAGGTTCTATTAAAGATGATAACCCGCCTACAATATCGTCAACTTCAGTTTCATAAATTTTAGCGAATTTATCTAACATTTCAGGAAGCATCCCGGAAGACTCTCCGGCAGATATCATTTGTACACTTAATACAGGAAATAATCCTGTGTCTTCAATAGCATTAGTAAAAGAAGTTCCAGATTCTACTTGTTCTTTTATTGTTAAAATAGCCTGTATATATTTTTGGTTTCCAGATGCTCCAGCTGTAAATTGTAGTGCTTTTACTAAGGGAACACCAGCAGCAAAGGTAGTAGAAAGTGTTCTACTGAATCTTGCTATAATCGCTTTTTGTACAACTTTGCCAATAATTGGTAATTTAAGTTTTAAGGTGTCTATTATCATCCTTAGTTTTATTGATTTATCAATTGCTCTATTGAATATATAAATTCCTAGAGCTATAGATACTATTAAATGAAAGAAAGATTCTTGCATAAAGTCTGATAATTTAATGATTATTTGAGTAAAAACTGGTAATTCAGCACCGAATCCTTGAAAAACTGTCTCAAACTGAGGTACAACTTTAAGTAGTAGAATAGATGTAACTATTAACGAAATTGTCATTACTGCCACAGGATAATACATTGCCTTTTTTACTTTATTTTTTATATCTTCACTTTTTTCTATGAATGTGGCGATTCTATCTAACAGAATATCTAATGCACCAGATTTTTCACCAGCTGCGACTAAGCTACAATATAGTTCATCAAAATATTTAGGATGTTGACTAAATGCTTCTGTAAGTGACATACCTTGTTGGATATCCGTTTTTATATTTGTAATTAATTCTCTGAAAACTTCTTTCTCTATGCCCTTTTCTATTATTTCAAATGCTTGTATAAGAGGAAGTCCTGCTTTAATCATTGTAGCTATTTGACGGGTGAAACCTGCTATATCTCCCTTGTTGATTGACTGAAAAGAAAAGTTAAGTACAGATGACTGCTTTTCTTTTATTTTTATTTTAGTTACACCTCTCTGGGTTAACTGAGTTTTAGCTTTTTTAATAGAGATGTTTTTTATTACACCTGATACTTTATTTCCCTGTCTATTAACACCATTCCACTCAACTGCTGCTATTTTACGGCTATTCTTGCTGTTACTTTCATTTATATCCATAAATTATTACCCTGATAAATATATTTTATTTAGCTCTAAAATTCTGCATCTTCATCTATTAGGTGTATATATTGAGCGACTATTACAAGATATATATTAGTTGAGTATAGAGAGAAATATTATTTTTGTATTAAGTTTTCTAATTTTTCTTTTTCAGTAAGCCAAAGTTCTTCAATTTCATCTAGTTGTTGTTTTAGTTTAGATTGTTCAACAATAGTTTGTTTGATTTTATCCATTCCTTCTTTGTTATCATAGAGTTGGCTGTCTGCTAAAATTTTATCATTAGTTGTTATTTGGCTATGTAGGTTATCAATTTTATTTTCTAGAGAGATAACTTTATTTTTAAGTGGCTTGATAGCTTCTCTTAAAGTTGCTGCATGCTTTCTTTTTTCTGCTTTATTGTCTAGTTTATTTGCAGACTCTGTGTTTTTAGTTGTAGTTATTTTTTTGAGTATTTGTTGTTCATAATCATTTAAATCGCCATCAAACAAATTAAGTTGGTTATTTTCAATTAGATAAAACTCATCTACTGTGCTACGTAAAATATTACGATCATGAGATACTAAGATTAAGCCACCATTATAATTTTCTAGGGCTTTAATAAGGGCAAATCTGACATCGAAGTCTAGGTGGTTAGTTGGTTCATCAAGAATTAATAAATTAGGTTTTTGCCAACAAATAATAGCTAATGCTAACTTAGATTTTTCACCTCCTGAAAATAATTTTATTTTCTTTTGTAAATATTCATGACAAAAACTAAAGCTACCTAAAAAATTTCTTAAATCTTGCTCACGTACATCAGGGTTTAGAATTTGCATTTGTTCTAATGGCGTAAGTTGTTGGTCTAAAATTTCTAATTGATGTTGAGAAAAATAGCCTATCTTGATATTAGCAGAATACTCTAAGTTTCCAGATATTGGGTCTAAATCCCCTACTATAGTGCGTAACAAGGTAGTTTTTCCAGAGCCATTATTGCCTAATAAGCCTATTCTGGAATTTGCTAGTATATTAATATCTGCTGTTAATACTATGTTTTCTTTAGAGTAGCCTACATGGAGTTTATCTAAATTTATTAGAGGCCCTCGTGGAACATTAGCGGCTTCAAAGCTAAAAGATAATTTACTGTTAGAATAGATAGGAGCTTGCATATCTAGTTTTGCTAATGCTTTAGCTTTACTCTGTGCCTGTTTAGCTTTAGACGCTTTAGCTCCGAAACGATCAACAAAAGTTTGTAATTGTTTACGTTTTTTTTGTTGCTTCACAAAAGTAGCTTGATCAGTGCTGATTTTATCAGCTAGATATTTTTCAAACTGCGAATAATTTCCAGAATATAAATTTATTTTACACAAATCTATATGTATAGTATGAGTTGTAGTAGCATCAAGGAATTCACGATCATGAGAAATAATCACTAGCATGCCTGAAAAATTTATTAAATAATTTTGCAACCATAAAATTGCAGCTAAATCTAAATGGTTAGTTGGTTCATCTAATAAGATAATTTCAGCAGGAGACATAAGAGTCTTAGCTAAATTAAGGCGCATACGCCAACCACCAGAAAAGCTACTTACTAGTTTTTGAGAATCCTGACTAGAGAAGCCTAATCCATATAATAATGATTGTGCTTTTGCTTCTGCGGTGTATCCGCCTATAGTATTAAAATATTCGTGCAATTCAGCTAATTTATTCTGTTTATTGCTTGCTTCTGCTTGAGCTATTGCTCGTTGCGTTTCTCTGAAGCGAGTGTCGCCATCGAGTACGTAATCCAATGCGGTTTTATTTAAATCATGAATTTCTTGTTCCATGCAGGATATTTTATAGGATTTTTGGATTGTAATTTCACCGCTATCTAAAGTAGTTTTACCTAATAGTACCGATAAAAAACTTGTTTTTCCTGAACCATTGCGACCAACTAATCCATATCTTTTATTAGCTTCTAAGGTTAATGATATATTCTCGATTAATACTTTACCAGAGCGAGATAATTTAGCATCAGATAGTGTTATCATAAATTAAATATAATTTTTATATGTTAAAAATGTTAATACTCCTTCTATTTTGAAGGAATAGATTTAAATAAAGGCAAATATTAACT
>CAKNAD010000183.1 GCA_929200515.1 Candidatus Gorgonimonas leptogorgiae
ACATCGAAGATACTGCAATTGACTAATTTTTTTGTTGCTGCCGAGTTGATACAATTAATAACATCTTGTGCAATAATTGATTGGTCAATCAAAAAAGCTAAATCTCTTTTTACTTCAGGATATTTAGATACTGCTTTAGCTGCTACTATATTATTAGCGGTTATAGCATCGTAGTTAATTTCTGCGATAAATAGCTGTTGGCTAATATCAGCTTTAGTCGCAACTGAAGGGTGTATCTTTCCTAAATGGCCAACCATAGTGCCATCAACAATAATTTTTGCGCATTGTCCAGGGTGCATGGCATCGTGAGTGGCAGGTTCGTAGCTTATAGTAGCATTATTATTAGACTGTAATAAGATGGTTATATCTTGCTTTAAGGTATAAAAATCTACAGTTTTAGTTGGGTTGCTCCAGTTAGTTGGAAGTTCGTTACCTGCTACTAGCATAGCAAATGAATTTCCTGCAACTTTGTTATTTTCTGTGGTGAATATTTGACCAATCTCAAAAAATCTTATGCGGTTTTGTTGTCGGTTTATATTGTATTTTGCAGTTTGTAATAATCCAGGAATTAACGAGTTACGCATTATCGACTGCTCTTTAGAAATAGGATTAGCTAATTCTAATTTAGCAGTTTTAGGACTACAAATATTTGCTAGTTTAGTATCAATAAAGCTGTAAGAAATTACTTCGTAGTAACCTCTAGATGCTAATAATTTATGTGGAGTTAACTCCATTTCATTAGCTGATTTTAATGCTGAAAAGTTAAATCTAGAGCTGTTGCTATCACTATGGATATTATTGTAACTGTAAAGTCTGGCTATTTCTTCGATTAAATCAGCTTCTATTGTTATATCAAACCGCCAGCTCGGAGGAATAACTATAAAAGTATCGGTTGTTTCTGCAACTAGAGTTACTGAACATCCTAAGCGTTGTAGTGTTGTTTGAATATAGGCGCTATCAATTGTAGTACCAAGTAATTTATTTAGTGTGTCTACTCTTAAAGTGATTTGATTACGACTAGGTAATTTTTCTGCTGTTGTTTTATCTATAATTGCTCCAGCTTGACCACCGCAGATATCAATAATTAATTGCGTAGCACGTTCAAGAGCTTTTTGTGGTAGTTCGAAATCGACCCCACGTTCAAATCGATGTGAAGATTCTGTATGTAAACCGTATGACCTAGCTTTTCCAGCAATTGCTTCTGGATTAAAAAATGCGCTTTCTAGCAGGATATTTTTAGTAGCAGTAGTAACACCTGAATCTTCTCCGCCCATAATACCAGCTACAGCCAACACTTTGTTAGCATCAGCTATTACTAGAGTATCGCTAGTTAATTCAATTGTACTGCCATCTAGTAGAGTTAGTTGTTCGCCATTTTTAGCCATTCTTACTTGAATGTTAGTATCGATTTTAGCTAAGTCGTAACCATGAAGTGGCTGCCCTTGCTCTAACATTACGTAATTGGTTATATCAACAATTGGATCTATAGTTCTAATGCCGCTTCTTCTTAAGCGTTCGCTAATCCAACTAGGGGTTATTGCATTAATATTAACATTACGAATAAGGCAACATGTATAGCGTGGACAAGCTTCTGCATCGGTAATAATAACATTAAAATCATCTGGCGTACGAGATACTGTGGCTTCTGTGTAAGGTAAGGTAGAACTTTGGTTATATATTGCACCTAATTCACAAGCTAAGCCCATAATTCCTAAACAATCGCCACGATTAGGAGTTAAGTCAATATCAATTATGTTGTCATTTAATTGTAAAAATTCAGCAACATCCATACCTACTGGAGCTTGATCTTCAAAAATATATAAACCTGTAGATTTTTCTTCGAGTCCTAGCTCATCTCCGGCACATAGCATACCAAATGAATCTACTGATTTAAGAGTTGCTTTTTCTATATTTATATTGTTTGGTAATTTAGCACCAACCTGAGCAAAAGGCACCTTGATACCTTTGCTAACATTATTAGCACCACAGACCACTTGTACTAGCTGATTATTGCCGGCATTTACTGTTACTATTTTCAGTTTGTCTGCTTGAGGATGAGGTTCAAGATTAACTACTTCGGCAATGATTACCTTAGAAAAATCAGCAGTTTGCTGGCTAGTACTGTCTACTTCTAAACCGGCTGTAGTTAAGGCTTCAGCTATTTCATGTGTGTTGGCATCAGGGTTAATCCAATTACGAAGCCATTTTTCACTAAATTTCATATTATTCCACTTTTAATTAGAAAATTTGTTAAGTCTATTTAAACTGAGCTAGAAAGCGTATGTCGTTATCGTAAAACTGTCTTAAATCATTTATTCCATGTTGCAGCATACAAAAACGCTCTACTCCCAAACCAAAGGCAAATCCTGAATATATTTCGGTATCAATACCAACATTAGCTAAAACTTGTGGATGCACCATGCCACAACCTAAAACTTCAAGCCATTTAGTAGAGCCATCTGGGTTATTGCCCCATTCGATATCTACTTCAGCTGATGGTTCGGTAAAAGGAAAATAAGAAGGTCGGAATCTTATTTTTAACTCGTTACTAACAAAAAAATTACGGATAAACTCAGTAAGTAAACTTTTTAATTCAGCAAAGCTAGTCTGTTTGGCTACAAACAAGCCTTCTATTTGATGAAACATAGGACTATGAGTTTGATCGTGATCGCAGCGATAAACCTTACCAGGACAAATAATAGCTAAAAACTCTTCACCGCTAGTTGCCCATTGTTTTAATGTTCTAATTTGTACTGGGGAAGTGTGTGTACGTAATAAATAGTTGGCATCGAGGTAAAAAGTATCGTGCATTGCACGTGCAGGATGATGCTTAGGGATATTAAGAGCTTCAAAGTTGTGGTAGTTATCTTCTATTTCTGGACCTGACTCAACTTTAAATCCTAAACTCTGAAACATACCGCATATTTTAGCAGTTGTTTGTGTTATTGGATGCAGTGCACCTAAATCTTGGCCATTACCTTCTAAGGTGACATCTATAGTTTCGCTAGTTAATTTTTGCTGCAATACGATTTGCTCAAGTTGCTGTTGCTTATTATTTATTGCTATTGTTAGTTTTTGCTTGCTTTCATTAATTAACTGACCAGCTTTAGGCCTTTCTTCCTTGCTTAAAGCTCCTAAATTACGTAATAATAAAGTTAATTTACCTTTTTTTCCTAAGTATTCTACTTTAATATCATTTAGTAAAGCAAAAGAAGATGCTTTGTTAACTTCTGTTAATGCTTCTTCTAGTATATTATTTAAATTTTCCATAAAATTTCCAAGTGGCAACAAGCAAAATAATTTAATTACTAAATGAATGCCCGATCGATTTACTGTGTGTCAATAATTACTTCATAAAAGTAGTTGGTTACTTTAATAAGCGAGATTAAATATAAATGAAATTATATAACAAATTACATTCTGTGTTAATTATTTTTAGCTGTTTAATTCTTAGTGGCTGTTTTGCTCCGCGTTATAAGGCTATCAACCCGAATGCATTATATAACCCAATGAATATTGTCAATTTTACCAATATCCCTTGGCCACTGCAAGCTTGGATACCTAAAGTTAAAAAAAGTTCTAAATTACGCATCTATATAGAAGGTGATGGCAGAGCATGGATACATAGAAGTATTCCATCAATAGACCCAACTCCTAAGAGCAACTTGGTGCATAATTTATTAGCTCAAGATAAAACACATGACGTAGCCTATTTAAGTCAGCCCTGTCAATTTATTATGAATGCTAGCTGCAACCCCGATGTTTGGACTTTTGGACGCTATTCGGCAACAGCCTTGCAATCAATGAATACGGTTATTGATAAAATAAAAAAAATTAATGATTATAGCGAAATTGAATTAGTAGGTTATTCTGGAGGAGCGGCAATGGCTTTGTTATTAGCCGCACATCGTAACGATGTAACTTTAATACGCACAGTAGCAGGTAATTTAGTACCTAGTTTTACCAATGAATTTCATAAGGTTTCACCAATGCCTGAAGCCATTAACCCATTAGATTTTGCTAATAAACTAAGTACCATTGATCAAATACATTTTGTTGGTAACAATGACAATATAATTCCAATTAATATAGCGAATTATTACCGAGCTAATATGCCTAAGCATAATAAAATCAACATAGTGCCCGTAGCCGCTAGCCATGCTAGAGGTTGGGTAGAACACTGGCAAGAGTTGTTGGTGTATCAGCCTTAGCATTAAAACATGCTGAAACTAAATCATTATAAGTTTTTAGTTATCAATTATAAATCTAATTAAATTGTATCATATTGGTAAATTAGATGAATCAATATTTTAAATAATATATATTCAGATGGATATTTGGTATACTTATTATATTTAATTTTTTTAAATCAACTAATACTAGCTAAAGATTATGACCAAATTCCATACTAAATATTTTGCTCATGAACTCACTCGTGCCGGTGGCACTGGCGTTGATCGCTTAGGCAGAGCATTATTTGATGCACAAGTAGACTTAAATCCGCATCAAATAGAAGCAGCACTGTTTGCCTTGCGTTCGCCTTTATCTAAAGGCGTGTTATTAGCTGATGAAGTTGGTTTAGGTAAAACTATCGAAGCTGGTTTAATTTTATGCCAAAAATGGGCAGAAAACCAACGTAAATTATTAATTTTAGTGCCAGCATCTTTACGTAAACAATGGGCTATTGAGCTAGAAGAAAAGTTTAATTTACCAACGCAAATTTTAGATAGCAAAACTTATAATGACGCTATTAAAGCAGGCAACCCATCGCCTTTTATTGGCAAAAAAATTATTATTTGTTCGTTACATTTTGCTGCTAGTAAAGAGTTAGATATTAGCAGTATAGCTTGGCATTTAGTAGTCATTGACGAAGCTCATAAACTAAGAAATGCTTATAAAGATAATAATCGTATTGGTCAAAGTATTAAACAAGCCACTGCTGATTGTAAAAAAATATTATTAACCGCTACTCCGTTGCAGAACTCATTAGTTGAACTTTATGGTTTGTCTACATTAATAGACGATAATATTTTTGGTGATGTAACTGCTTTTCGTGAGCAATATATGCGCAAGCATGCTGATACTAACGAGTTGCGCCGTAGGCTGCAAAATTTTTGCCATCGTACTTTAAGAAAGCAAGTTACCGAATATGTATCATATACTAAGCGTAAATTAATTACTATTCCTTTCGAACCGACAAGCCAAGAATTAAACTTATACAATGATGTTTCTAATTATATACTACGTAAAGATGCTTATGCTTTCCCCGAAGCACAACGGCATTTAATTACTACTGTAGTACGTAAAGTGTTATCTTCTTCGCCGGTAGCACTAGCAGCTACATTAACAAAAATAAAAACTAGATTACAGCAATTACTAGAGCAACAGCAACAAAAAATGCATACAACAGATATAAGCATAGAACAATATAATTTTGATGAAGATCTTTTAGCAGAAACTATAGAAGACGAAGAAGATGCTGTAGAAGATTCAGCAACAGCACTAGATGCAGCAAAAACTACAGCTAAAATAGATGTAAAACTCTTACAAGATGAAATTAACGAAATCGATACCTATATACAAGCGGCTAATAATATAAGTGTTGATACTAAAACAAAATCATTACTTGAAGCTTTAAAAACTGGATTTACCGAATTAAATAAAATGGGGGCTAGTCCTAAAGCGGTTGTTTTTACTGAATCAAGAAAAACTCAACAATGGTTAGTGGATTATTTATCAAAAAATGGTTATCAAGATCAGCTAGTAACTTTTAATGGCACTAACAAAGATGATTTTACCGGAAATATTTATCAAAACTGGCTAGATGCAAATACAAATACTGGTCGAATTACTAATTCTCGGCAAGTTGATATGCGAGCTGCTATTTTAGATCATTTTAAAAATAA
>CAKNAD010000184.1 GCA_929200515.1 Candidatus Gorgonimonas leptogorgiae
CTAAAAACTTATAATCACTTGCTGAAAACTCGCATTTTCAACTGCCACGTGTATAGATAAGATTATGGTTGTAAACCGCTCATAAACTCTATAGTTGATTTTATTTCATCATCACTACAATTAGCACAATTACCACGCGGAGGCATAGCTCCAATTCCTTTTATAGCAGAGTGCCACATATCATTAAAATTACCTTTATGGTTATCAAGATGTTTTTTCCAATCTTGGCTGTTACCTTTTTTTGGAGCACCTAATATACCGGAAAGATGACAAGCAACACAAAATTTATTGTAGATATCTTCTGCTGTACGCTTTCCTCCACTAGAGTCTTCTAAATCATTATTAGCTAATTTAGCACAGGGTTCGCCTTGCTTGCAACTGTGTGTAAATGCTGATAGTCGATATATAATTTCCTGCCTGCTAATTTCATCTAATTCTATATTAGATTTTTTAGCTATAGCCGTGTTATTTATAGCAAACATAAAAGTAAGAAATAAATATAATATAGTTTTTAACGAGTTAAACATTTTTTCTCCTTAGCTTTATATTGTTCATTTGATTATACACCTTCTACCTAAAAATCATGGTTGCAGCAAGATATTATAGGATTTTATATACCTTCTAGTAGAAGGTGTGTAGCAAGGTGTAACAACTAAACGTTTAATATCATAATTTAATTTTATGCTATAATAACCTGATTTAACAGTAAAAATATATTTCATTAGTTTACCTTAGTATTTAACTATAAACTAATAAGATGTATGTATATATACGTGATAGATAAAAACACTAGGTTTCAGGCTAAATAAAATGGTTTAATTCAAGGCAAAGTACTGCAGGAATGCAAGTGCTTTTCAAAGTATTTTAACGATAAAGCAAACCTTTTTAATAGTCTCCAGATAGCAAGTTTTCTAAGCTTTTACAACTGCCACCTGTATAATTATATGAAAATACGTTTTAGTATCTTTGTTTTATAATAGCTCCGCCGAAATAATAGGCTAATAACCAAATTATGTCATATAAGATACGGATATAGTGAGCATGGAACAACAAAGTTTAGAGCTAAAAAATGTTTTGTTTACTAGAAAAATATTGGCGGAAGATATAATTGACAACGCCTATAATGTAGCAAAGAAAAACAATATCCCGTTATTAGATTACTTAATAGAAAACAATCTAGTCAATAATAAGCAATTATTGTTTTACCAATCAGAATTATTTGGATTGCCCGTTATAGATTTAGAATTTTTCGATAAAGAAAACTATCCCAAAGATGCTATTTCTGAAAAAATAATAAAACAGCATAATGTTTTTCCATTATCAAAAGCAGGGAATAAATTATATTTAGCTATTTCTAATCCAGCAAATGTAGAAGCTTTAGATGCTATTAGGTTTTCTTCTGATTTAACTCCTATTATGATTTTAGCGGAGAAATCGGCAATTAAACACTTAGTTAATAATGCTTTTGGAGAAGTAGAAATACTATTTGACTCAGATAATTTAGATGACAGTATAGAATCCTATAAAGAAACTGAAGAAATTGAAGAAATTGAAGATCAAGATGACACTGATGACACTCCAGTTGTGAAGTATGTGCATTCAATATTACTCAATGCGGTGCAATCAGGGGCTTCTGATATCCATTTTGAACCATATGAAAAGCAATATCGTGTCCGCCAAAGAACCGATGGTATTCTTGAAGAAGTAAGCTCCCCACCACTATCGATGTCTCATAAAATAGCATCTCGCATTAAAATAATGTCAGGTATGGATATATCTGAAAAAATGAAGCCACAAGATGGCAGGATTAAATTAAAAATTTCTAAATCAAAAGCAATGGATTTTAGGGTGAATACATTACCTACTCTATTTGGTGAAAAAATAGTATTACGATTGCTAGATTCTTCAAGTGCAACTTTGAGCGTTGATTCTTTAGGATTTGAAGATACACAAAAACAACTTCTGCTTGATGTCCTAGAGCAACCACAAGGTATGATTTTAGTAACAGGTCCAACTGGTTCTGGTAAAACAGTTACTTTATACACATCATTAAATATATTAAATAGTGTAGAACGCAATATTTCAACAGTGGAAGACCCTGTAGAGATTAATTTACAAGGGGTGAATCAGGTTAATGTAAATAACAAACAAGGCTTAGATTTTTCTCAAGCATTAAGATCTTTTTTAAGACAAGATCCTGATATAATAATGGTTGGTGAGATACGAGATTTAGAAACAGCAGATATTGCAATAAAAGCAGCACAAACTGGACACATGGTGTTGTCAACGCTACATACTAATAGTGCTTCAGAAACTATAGTTCGGCTAATGAATATGGGGGTAGCTAGCTTTAATGTTGCTACATCGGTAAATTTAATCATTGCACAACGATTAGCTAGACGTTTATGTCCTTTATGTAAAGAACCACATAAAATACCAGCTACAGCTTTAAAAGAGCAAGGATTTACTGAAAAACAAATTAGTAAAGCTGATATTTATAAAGCGAAAGGTTGTAAAAAATGCAGTAAAGGTTATAAAGGACGTATTGGTGTTTACGAAGTAGTTAAAATCACTCCAGAAATACAAAATATTATCATGAATAATGGTGATTCACTTGAAATCCAACAGCAAGCACAAAAAGAAGGTTTTTTATCTATCAGGCAGTCAGGAATTCAGGTAGTGTTATCAGGAATTAGCAGTCTCGAAGAAATAAATAGAGTTACATTAAAGGATTAGCATATGAAAAATAGAATAATTATAGAAAAATATTTAAAATGTTGCAAAATACTAGTATAATAGTAGCTACATTATAATTTATCCTAATAAATAATTAAGCTGTCTAGGAGTATATTTATATAATTAGATTCACTTAGTTGTGTTTATACACCTTCTACTTGAATATTATATCTAGCTAAAAGATGTATAAGGATGCAAGTAAAATTATTATACGCTAATTAAAAAGTGTGTGTTATAATTTATTATAAACAGATGCAGGTTAATAAAATATAATTTATGGTATTAGCTTGTTTTAATATTTAGAAGGTAAATATTCTTCTTAAAATTTACTGATGTAATAGGACGCTATGAAAGCAAAAGACTCAAAATCAAGAGAAGAAGTCTCGAATAAAGAAGATACTCAAGATCAGAATCCAAAAAACGAGGCGAAAGATGAGCTTACCCTTGCTATAGGAACTTTGCCAGAACAGTTATACTTAGTGCCAATTAGAAATAGACCATTTTTTCCAGCACAATTACAACCATTAGTTTTTAATAAAGACGAATGGGGTGAAACCTTAGATAGAGTACAAAAAAACAAGCACAAAGCTGTAGGTTTGATTTTTGTAAATAGCACTCCTAGGGAGGATTTATCAGTTGATGATTTTCCTAAAATAGGTTGTGTAGTCAAAATACATAATATTGTATCAGACGATAACGACCAAGTGCAATTTATTGCTTTAGGAATTCAGCGATTTAAAATAAAAAAATGGCTAAGAAAACGCTCTCCTTTTTTAGTAGAAGTAGAGTATATAGTACCTAGCGATGAAAACACCGATGAAATAAAAGCCTATTCCTTAGCTTTAGTTCAGGCAATAAAAGAGCTATTGCCATTTAATCCACTTTATAGTGAAGAATTAAAAAATTATTTAAATCGTTTTAGTCCTCGCGATCCTTCTTCTTTAGCAGATTTTGCTGCTGCAATTACTACCGCTAGTGGTAAAGAATTACAAGAAGTTATGGAAACTATATCCATAAAACGTCGCATGGAGAAAGTATTAGTTCTTATACGTAAAGAACAAGAAGTAGCTAGATTACAAAATGAAATAAATGCCGAAGTTAATAGAAAAATTAATGTACATCAACGAGATTTCTTTTTAAAAGAGCAGCTAAAAGTAATTCAAAAAGAATTAGGTATTTCTAAAGATGACCGCACAGCAGATATTGAAATTTTTAAAAGCAGAATAGAAAAGCTTGATGTTCCAAAAAGTATCCTTAAAAAAATTGATGATGAAATCAATAAATTATCTATTTTAGAAACAGGATCTCCTGAATATGCTATTTCTAGAAACTATCTTGATTGGGCTACATCTGTATGCTGGGGTAAACTTTCGAAAGATAACCTTGATATAAAAAATGCTCGCAATGTGTTAGACAAAGATCATCACGGGCTAACAGATGTAAAAGATAGAATAATTGAATTCTTAGCAGTAGGTTCTTACTCGAAAAAAATCACAGGTTCAATTTTACTACTCTTAGGTCCTCCTGGTGTCGGAAAAACATCTGTAGGAAAGTCGATTGCAAAATCTCTAGGACGTAAGTTTTATCGTTTCAGTGTTGGTGGTATGGGCGATGAAGCTGAAATAAAAGGACACAGAAGAACATATATCGGGGCATTGCCAGGGAAATTAGTACAAGCATTAAAAGATGTAGAAGTAATGAATCCTGTTATCATGCTAGATGAAATTGATAAAATAGGCGATTCATATCGAGGCAACCCAGCGTCTGCATTACTAGAAGCTTTAGATCCTGAGCAAAATAATGAGTTTTTAGATCATTACCTTGACATGCGTATAGATTTATCTAATGTGTTATTTATCTGTACTGCTAATCAGCTTGATTCAATCCCTTTGCCATTGTTCGATCGCATGGATGTTATCAGATTATCTGGCTACATAATGGAAGAAAAATTAGCAATTGCTAAAAAACATATTTGGCCTAAGAATCTGAAAAAAACCGGAGTGCTAAAAAAGCAAATCAAGCTAAGCGACAGTGTTATTAAACATATTATAGAAGGCTATGCTCGTGAGGCAGGAGTTAGGAATTTAGAAAAAGTCCTACAAAAAATAATCAGAAAATCTGTTGTCAAGTTTATCAACAAAACTAAGCAACCAATAAATATAACTAATAAAAATTTAGAAGAATATCTAGGTGCACCTATATTTCGTAAAGATGAAACTTTATCAGGTGCTGGTGTAGTTACTGGTTTAGCATGGACATCTATGGGTGGTGCAACATTACCAGTAGAAGCTAGTTTAATTCATAGTAAAAAAAGTGGCTTTAAACTAACTGGTAAACTTGGCAGTGTTATGAAAGAATCTGCTGAAATAGCATTTAGTTTTGTAAATGAATACATTGTCAGAAAAGGCATAAATAAAGAATTTTTTGATAACTCTTTTATTCATTTGCATGTTCCTGAAGGTGCTACTCCTAAAGATGGTCCAAGTGCTGGTATAACTATGGCTACCGCTTTAATTTCTCTTATTATGCGTAAAAGTTTAGGCGCTGGTATGGCTATGACCGGTGAGTTAACTTTAACCGGAAAAGTATTAGCGGTAGGCGGTATTCGCGAAAAAGTTATTGCTGCAAGAAGGCAATCAATATTTAATCTTATTATACCTAAAGCAAATGAACGAGATTTCAATGAGCTTCCAGATTACATAAGAAAAAATATTAATATTAATTTCGCTGAAACTTACCAAGATGTTTTTGATATTTGCTTTTCTGCTAAAGATACAGCGAATTCTAAAACTGCTACTAAAAAAAGAGCTAGCAGCAAAAAAACGGTAGCTAAAACTAAAAAGAAGGTAGTTGCTTCTAAAGCTACGTCATCTAAAAGTTTAGGTAAAACTAAGACTAAAACGGCCACAAAATCCAAGTCAAAATCAGAAGCAAAAAAAACGCTATCTAAAAAAAATACAGTTAAAACTAGTGTGAAATCTACTAGTAAACAATAACAGACTTAAGAAATATAACCTGTTTATACAGGTAGCAGATGTAAATGCAAGGTTTCAGGGCTAAAGAAAAAGATCTAATTCGAGGCAAAATGCTACAGGAATGCAAGTGCATTTCAAAGTGTTTTAACGATGAAGT
>CAKNAD010000185.1 GCA_929200515.1 Candidatus Gorgonimonas leptogorgiae
AAGCTTTTATCCTGCGTTAGTATTTCTTGATTTAGTCGACACTAAACCTGCAAAATACTGCCTTGGCTAAAAACTTATAATCACTTGCTGAAAACCAGAATTTTTAAACGTCAGGTGTATATAGATTAAATATTACATTTTTATTATAAAATAACAAATATATATGTATAAAAATAAATTTTTCATAATTTAGTATTATACATATAATATGAGACTCTTGCTTGACAACCTATAGGTCGAGAAAAACTAAGCTTAAACTGCTTGTTTTCAATTACAGAGGTATTAACTAAAACTTTAAATTCATCTGGTTCGAGATCAAAAGATTCATCTGCTAATATTAAAATAGCATTTTGTTTTTCCTCATTACTACTTTCTTTAGCCTTAATATATAAATCTTTATATAATTTATAAACATCGATAGCAGTATTAAAACTATTTTTTTGTTTTTGTTTTTTATCTCCTTGGTATCTTCGCACCATAAAATAAATAGAATTTGTAACTTTAGCGGCTCCCTTAGTCGCATTACGAGCTCCAATTCCTATAGGTCCTGTAATATCAGTTAATAATGTTAATCCACCTGATGCTAGGTGGATAACTTGCAATTTTTTTAATTTGTTTTGTTTTAATTCAATATGCCTAATTTTCAATTCTTGTAGATTATTAAGACAACATAATAATCTTGTATATTCTGTATCAGTAAAATATTGTTTTTGCCATTGAAGCATATTTAAGCTGGTTTTAACCCTATGCTCCATATTGGTTTTATTTGCTACACGATAATTTTCTTCAAGTACGTAAGAGCAAGTTCTTACTAGCTCATCTATAGGAATTAGAGGAATAAAACCAGTTATCGCTGCTACCACCTTCCTGGCTCCATCTTTTGTTAGAAAACTTAACTTCCAATCATCATAATTTTTAAGTTTATATAATATATCAATAGTTTCATGATATTTTTGTATAATATCAATGACAACTTTTGCTACTTGGAGTTTATTAACATTTTTTAATTTATTGTAAAATATTTTTTTGTTAATAATAACTTTATGCATGCATGCCCGTGACTTTTCATTTTTTTGTTTTCTGAATTTATCTGCTAGTTTTTGTTTTAACGGAGCAAGTTTTTGATACTTAATTGCTATACCGTATTTTTTTAATTTTGTTTGAATGCATCCTAAGTTTTTAGCATTTGCAATATTTTCTTCTGTAATATCAATTTTTAAAACTTGTAAATCTGTATCATTAGGAAAAATTTTAATTAATTTTTCAACTAGCGCTTTACAATCCTCCGCAGTTTGATAACTTTTATGACAACTTAATATTTGCGCTAATGATATTATATCTTTATTTGAATAATTATTATCAATTAAAAAGCTTATATTGCTAAAGCTCTTAAACTGAACATAACTCATAACTGTATTGCTATAATTTAGTGAATTTTTATTTACCATTTTTTTTACATTATAAGCGGTAATTATATTTTTTATGCGCTTACTAGCTTTTTGTCGTTTATACAATGCAAAAAAAGTAGCTACTGCACCTTCTGCAATAGCTGAACCAGTATTTGGTAATAAAACTATAGGATTTTCTATAATAGATTCAAACTTGTTTTTATAAAACTCTATGTTTTCATATTGTGAAAATGCATAAGGGTAATCATGAATACCATAAACTGGATTATAGGGATCAGGCGCAACATCATGGCGTGCATAAATCTTTTTTTTAAGATTAATATTAGAAATACTTTTATCTAATGGAAAATCACTTTCATGGCTTAGTTTTTTTTCTGAAACTTTACGCACAAAACCTAATCTTACTTTATTTTTAAGTGTATATTCATATTCTCCATATAAGTAATCTAAATTCCTAGAAAATTCTTTATATTGATTAAATGTTAATAGTTTTACCGAATTTATAGTTCCATCTATAATATAAGTATCTCCCTCAGGATCTTGATAAACTGCAACAGCATGACCTACTATACTATTCTTATCACGACCACAGAGAATAAAAGACTTACTTGCTTTTGGTAAATATTTAGCTTCTATAGCTGATTTTAACCAAAAATCAGCCATAATAGAAAAATCTTCGCAGTCTATATCTTTCCCTCTATCTGCTAAAACTTCTGCTACTGATTGTGCTATATTATCTAATTCTTCGGTGTCTATATCTCGCCCATAGGTAAACCCAGTTGCTTTAAATCTTTCGACAATATGTAGTAAAACTGCCTTAGATTTTTCTTTGCCAGATAACCCTTGAGTTACTTTATTTAATGAGTTTAAAAAAATAATTTTTTCTTCTTCGGGAGATGCACCAAGATCTGGGTAAAAATCTTTTCGTAATTTTTTCCATGCTTGCTCCTGGCGAACAGTATCTGCTATAGGAAGAAAATTAACTGCTCCTTCTATTAAATCTTTTTTATTCTCATTATTTTTATCAGTTCTAGAAGTAGACTGATAGCTAATAAATGACTGTTTTGATATAGCTTTTATATTACGTTCTTTTAGTAAAATGTTTTCTGGATTGTTTATATTATATTTTATATGTCTTCTAGTTTTTACTCTAATCTTTTTATTATCTGTTTCTACATTTTTATCATTTTCAATATTATTAAAGTCACTGCTTATTATAGGATAATAATTATACATAGTTGTTTTTTATTTTTAATAGTAGGCAAATTAAACCTATGAGTGTATAGAAAAAACACCATAAAACCTTTACTATAGAGTCAAGTATTAGCTAAAGATAGATCTCAGTTATTCATCTTCATCATCGGAATTTTTTATTTTATAATTTATTTTTTGAGTATTCTTTATAGCATATATATCGTTTGTAACAAACGAGCAATACATACCTAGTAAAGCACTTGTAATACCTACAACGCACCAGCCATAAAATAGTGCTAATTTTACTGCCGATTCACTACCTAAAAGATTTAACATTTGATCGTAATAATTATGTCTTAGTACATAAAATACTGGGGATGCTGTAACGACTGCAACATACATGCCAGTTATACCAGCTTTAAATAAAAACATATCTTTATATTTATTGGAATTACTAGCTATCACTCTTAAATTATTGTTATCATTAGGATCAAAAAAAGCATGTTTAACTTCGATGCCTAACTTATGAGTATCTTTAATATAATAAGATAACTTTTTATCAGAATTACATTTTAATAATATTACTTGGTTATCAGAGTCAAATAACAAAATATCTTTTGTTTTTGGAATAAAAAGTGCATGGTTTATTTTATTTGATAAATCTGTTGATACTTCGCTATTATCCACTAAGCTTTTCAATATTAATGTTTTATTATCAATAAAAATTAGAGTTTCGCAAGCAGAATCTATATCAGCAGGGGGCATAGTTGTATTTTCTACTTCTGCCACTAATTTAAAATTATTATTTCTAGAATAAATACTAAGAATATTTTGCTTGGTTTCAAACATATTTTTCTTTGATAAAGTATATAAATATAGCTTATTTCTACTAAAGCAAGCATTATAAATACCATCAGTAGTTAATTGTAAATCTAAGCTCCAATTAATATTGTCTTCTGGCAATAACTTGTATACCTCTAATAAGTTATTATTTTTTATACCAACAGCATATATATTTCCATTAATATCAAAATCTACTGATGTTAATTGTTTTAATGGGCATGAAAGTTTAGTTGTTTTATTAAAATCAGAATTTTCTGTAATTTTTTGTTGTGGGTTATTATTTTCTACTAAGTATATTTGCTTATTATTACCCTCCTCAAAGGCAAGCAGTAGTTTTTGGTTATCTGGACTAAGGCTCATGCTTTTTAAAGGCAAAGAAGATATTTTAGTTAAATTAATTTTACTGATGACCTTATCTTTATTAGCAATTTTGACCATTGGTTTTATGCATAATGCTGCTAATCTGTTATTTGTACTATCAGTGAAAGCCATGTAATCATCTGATGTATTAAAAGTTGAAGTGCCTATTTTATATTGATTATTGCGCTCATAACCTGTAAAGCTTAAATCAGATAAACTAACGATTTTATCTTGTAAATTTTTCGTTGATGTTGGTTGTTTAGATATAACAACTTCTTCTTTATTTAAATAAAGTTGCGAATAAGATGGTGGTAATTTTTTTGATTCTATATAAGTTGGAGTCTGTTCATTAACAGCATCTAATGCTGTGAGTGGTAAATCTATATTCATAATTTTTTTCCTTTTATTTGTATAATTAATTTAGCATTCAAATTTTTATTATTATTATTAAAATATAAAATTAATCATTATAAAAAAATGAATAAGTAGCTAATATAAATAAAGTTATATATGATACGGCTAAATTATTTTGTTGATTGCATTCACAATTTTTTTTGCTTTGGTCTTGAACGTCTTCTAATTCATTTGTTTGACTCGCATTAAATTCTATTATAGAGCATACATCATAGCTAAATTCTCGATCTGCCACATTACAATTAATCAAATCAGTATATTTTAAAAACCTGTAATCATTATATAAAACCATATCGTAATCAAAACTTATCTTATTAAAATTATTACAGTTATTTCCAGCACAGCAAATATATTTGTTTCTTCCACAAGATTTAAAGTTACATAATGTAATAGCACTACCTTGGCAATTTTCTTTCTTAATCGCCCCAGATACAAACACATAAACAGCTACTGCGGCAGATCCTGAACTATTAGGTACGAGAGTATTGTTTATACGTTTAACTGCAAAATAATTAACAAAATACGATGAAGTATCTAGGAAAAAACCACATTTATTTTTAGATTTTTTAACAATTACAAATGCATCATCTTCACATTTTTCTTGATAATCTTGGTAATAGCTATCTTTTTTTGCAAATATTGCAAAAGCACAAAATTTACAAATAATTTCATCATCAGCAATATTGATTTGTAATATATTTTTGTTTAAGAAAAGAGGTTGTTTTTTTAAACTAGCTACGGAACAACCAGTATAGTTTCTAGTAAACATAATTGAATTTATAGTAACTTCTTTTCTTGAAGGAAACAAAGCGAAAGGATCGAAAAACTGATATTGTATACATGAAGCATTTAAATTACTATTTAAAAATTTTTTTTCTTTAAATGAGTATACTTTTTCTTCAATATTTATATTATTCAAGTTATTACAATAATGGCTATCGCAACAGATAACTTTTTTACTTTCAGCATCGCAAGTTGAATATAGATCGCAGTAAGTGACATAATTAGCATTACATTCTGCTTTCTTAACAGCAGATAAATAAAATATTTTATAATCTATATAGATAATCCCTCTTTTATTACGGCCTCTAAAAATAAAGTGATGATTTCTAAGTCGATTGTAGTTACTAGTTTTAATTTGCATTCCACAACTATATTCAGCTTTTTTTCTAATTATAAAAGCATTAGCATTGTGTTCATTAGAATATGCTTTTTCTTTATTTTCCAATAACTCAGCAGATAGTAGTGGCAAGGAAAAATAATTGCAAACAATTTCATCATCAGCAACCTTTATTGTCTTTATATTTTCGTTATTAATATTTGCGGAAATAACAGCCTTTAATAAAACTGATAGCAGTAGTATAGATATTTTCATATTAATATTTTTTATTAACTTAAGTTATTAATGATACATTTATATTTTATTTAATTACACTTAGCTATTATTTGTTGATTTTTCTAAAAAATAAATTCATAAACCTTCATAGTATAAAATATATTTATAAAAAACAAGTAATTTACTGTAATATATACACGTAGCAGATGAAAATGCTAGGTTTCAAGGCTAAAGAAAAATAGTTTAATTCGAGGCAAAATGCTACAGGAATGCAAGTGCATTTCAAAGTGTTTTAAC
>CAKNAD010000186.1:0-4272 GCA_929200515.1 Candidatus Gorgonimonas leptogorgiae
GGTGGTAGATGAAAATGCAAGGTTTTAGGGCTAAGTAAAATGGTTTAATTCAAGGCAAAATACCGCAGGAATGCAAGTGCATTTCAAAGTGTTTTTAACGATAGAAGTAAATCTTTTTAATAGCCCCTTGCTTCATTAACTATAAGGATTTGTTATATTCAGACTTTCTTGCAAATTATAGCTATTAATTGTTAATTTGTCTGCTTCTAACCCTATGTCGTTATGATCTAACACTTGCTCGCCAAATCTATATATAGGTTCAAATGAACCATTTAAGCAACTTTCATTATGTCGTTGCTGATTTTGTGCTACTTTTTCTCTTTTTTTCTTCCATGAAGTTATTGCTTTAGCACCATGCTTGTTAGCTAATAAATCATGAGTAAAATACGGGCTAAGTAATGCAGCAGTAGCATTGTTACCACCAAACCCTTTAGCATTTATTAATGCTGAATCTGTAATTTTATGGTCTATTGAAGTGTGCTTTAACAAGAAGTTTAATCTAGTTTGAGAGACATCATTTGCTATTTCTTTAGTATTTGTTATTCCTGGAATAATACCGTCTTGCCAAATACCTAAGGTAGCCATAATTTGGTCTCCAGCTGCTGTTCCTATGGAATGTCCTAAATAATTTTTAACTGCCGTTGCTTGCCAGTTATTTATAGTAAATGCTTTAGCTATTTCATCGAAAATATGCGATTCTGTTACTCGATTTTGCGGTGTTCCTGTACCGTGCATTTGAATAAAACTATTATTTTGTAAAGAATTTTCACCAACTATTGCACGTAATAAACCAGTAGCTTTTGCTGCAGTGATGTAATTCCCGGCTCCAGGCGAAGATATAGATTTTTTATAGCCATCAGCATTGATAAATACACCTGCTGTAGATGCTAAAATATCAGCACCTGTTTGCAGTGCTAGCTCATCATCCATTAAAATAAAATACTGTGCAGACTCAGCTATAGTAAACCCAGCGTTATTAGCAAATGGTCGACAAGATTTACTCCAATTAACTGTTTCTGCTACTGATAGATTATCTAACTTGCGTAAATCATCTGCTGTTGTTAGTGCTTTCATCGCAGCATAACCTTCAATAATTTCTGGAACTATTGGAGCTTCACTATTACCAACAATAGCAATACGAACTTTACCTGTTTGTATATCACTAATTGCATGTTCAAGATTGTATAATAGGCTAGCACAAGCCCCCAAATTACAGCTAGTTTTCCCTAACGATCCAAAGACATATGCATTGATAAAATCCGCTGGCATTTCTGCAAAACCTAAAGGGCATTGCTTTGCCGTTACTCTTTTTGATTTTAATCTTGCTTGTAGCATACCACCAAACCCAGAATACTCCATTGCTGACATTGCAGTACCAGCGTATACGCCGATTTGTGTTGGCGAGACTAGGGTTCTCAGCTCGTCAATGCTAAATCCAGAAGATGCAATAGCGTCAGATATAGCATAAATAGTCATCGCTAAATTTCGTGGATGGTTGCGTGCGGGGTAGAATAACTCTGGAGAAAAACCATTGGGAAGCATACCAGCACCATGCACCGAAAGACTATAGCTACTAGGAAGCATTATTTTTTGTTGTTCATTGCTAGATATTTTATAGCTATTATCACTATTTTTGATGATTTTCCAATTTTTGTTATCGATTGCTTGCTTTATATTTATAGCGGTATTAGCATCTACTGTTACCGCTTTATGAGAATAAATATTGCTGTAATCGAATACATCTGGCGTTATTTGACGAATTAATGTCTCAGATAATAATTCAGCCTCTGATTTATGCTTGTTTGTATCAGATAAATTTGCCAACGCTTTAATTGTTTGTTGTTTATGCATGGTTGACAATTGATCTAAAACTAATCGTCTATAGCCATAAAAGCCTGAGGTTCTTCCTGCTGGACTAACACCCCCCTGAGCAATAATTACAGGTAATTTTTGCAACAGAAGATCTCCTTTTGTTAATGAATTAGTTGCTATATTATATACACCCTCTACTATATACTTTTATACGAAAAAAAAGCATGACAAAAAAGACACAAAACCAAACATTAAAGACAGCGATTAAAAAATATGAGCAAATACTTATTTAATCAGATATCTATTCCATTAATTAACAACATGATACTTACTAGTATTAGCTTACCTCTTGAGATGATTACAGCCGCTAATAGCTATTTTCGCCTAAAGTTTTCAGAAGTAGTAAATAGCACGATATCAGTAAATTTTTATTCTAAAGATACTAAAGAAGTTAGCACTTTAGGTATTCTAAAACTAACTCCTGATTCCATATTTACCAGTAATAAAACTGCTAATCTTATATTAATACCTGCTTTGTGGCGAAATCCACTCGTTATAATGAAGAAAAATCCTGAAATAATAACCTGGATTAAAAATCAATATCATAATGGAGCAACTATAGTTGCATCGGGAACTGGGGTAGTTTTTCTTGCTGAAGCTGAATTATTAAATGGTAAACCTGCAACTACTCATTGGTATTATTTAAATAAACTACAGCATACCTATCCTAGTATAAATTTTAAACCCAATCATTTAATCACTCAAGCAGACAATCTATATTGTGTTGGCAGCGTTAACTCGGTTGCTGATTTAATTGTCCATTTAATCGAAAGATCCTATGGTAGAAGTATAGCATCAAAAATAGAGCAACAGTTTTCTCATGAGATACGAAGATCTTTTAATGAGATCTATTTTTCAGTAGAAGCTAATTCTGTGCACACAGATGAGTCTATTGCCAGCTTGCAAAGCTGGATACATGAAAATTACAATAATAATATAACTACCGAGATTTTATGTGCAAAAAGTAAAATGGGATCAAGAACTCTAAACAGAAGGTTTAATTTAGCCACAGGATGCTCACCAAAACGCTATATACTTGGAGTACGACTTGATCAAGCTAGAGACTTACTCAAAAATACTAATTTAACAATCGCTGAAATATCACAGGCTGTTGGATATTTAGATTCTGTTTATTTTTCTAAATTATTTAAAAGAGAGTGTCAGTTAACCCCAAGAAAATTCCGTAAAAGTGTGAGAGAAAAGCTATTTAGAAGTTAATTATAAGACATTGCTTTTTTTATAAAAACATGTTATCATATCCACTTTAAACATAGAAGTACTAAAGTAATAGGTTGTACTATAAAAATATGGAATTTTATAGTTTAAATAGCTAAATTTTGTATGGTAGCTAAACAAGGAGTGTTATATGACTATGCCATCTATAGAAAGAAGCTCTAGTTCATCTAGTATGCTACATACTGAAGACAACCCAAGCACATCAAGTATTCAGAATTCTACTGAAACAGAAACAAAAATTCCTGTGGCTTCAGAAGTTAACAATCACAACCAACCGCCTCTTAGCGAAAGAAAGGTTAAATCTATTTTTAGCTTCTCTACGGTTTATAATGTTTTAAAATCATGCGTAGTGGCCATAGTTTCAGCAGTTATCTATATCCTTGATAAAATAAATTCTTTTTTTATGTATATCTTTTCTAAATTGAGACCACAGGCTAAACAAAACCAAGAAATCCCACCTTCAAATAATAGTGAGCATGTAGCTACCACAGCGGATATTACCCCACCTTCAAGCAATAATGAGCATGTAGCTACTACAGAGGATATTACCCCACCTTCAAGCAATAATGAGCATGTAGCTACCACAGAGGATATTACCCCACCTTCAAGCAATAATGAGCATGTAGCTACCACAGCGGATGTTACTAAATTGAAAGTTTTTGAAAACATTGGCTTTTTTGAAGTTCTAAATGAACAGCCTGTTTCAGATGAGCATTATGTTGCAGAGGAGACTCTTATAAGCAAAGTGTTTATTACCTCAAAGGATACTTATCAAGATAACAAAGGCTCTAAAAAAGATGGAGAGGAGGTTGCTGAGCATGGCTCTAGCCAAGAGGATTTAACTTTAAATACAAGTAATAATAATAAAGAACCAAGTAGCTTAGTTGTTGATAAGGAAGACAATCCACAACTGGTTAGTGATGATGAGCATAACTCTAGTCAAGATGGCTTACCTTCAAATAAAAGTGCTACAAAGGAAGCATTATCTGACGAAGATCATCAGTCCGAAGAGCAACCAGCTAGTTACATTGAGAATGCTCCTAATCAAAAAGATGAACATGTTCTTGGGGAAGGGTTAGATAGCTTCGTTGTTGTTGATAATTCTGAATCAGATAAAAAACAAAATAATACCGAGAAAGATAATCAATCTGAAGAGCAACCAGC
>CAKNAD010000186.1:4372-5852 GCA_929200515.1 Candidatus Gorgonimonas leptogorgiae
CAGATAAAAAACAAAATAATACCGAGAAAGATAATCAATCTGAAGAGCAACCAGCTAATACCCCAATTCTAGATAACACAGATGATAGTAATATAGACGAGTCAGATCCCAATGGTTTCGTTGTTGTTGAAAATCACCTAAATAGTGAAAAACCAGATGATAAGTTATTAGCAAATAACACATCTCTAGGTGCTACTCAAGAAAATACTAGTACAAAAACACAAAAAGGCACTTGGTTCAGCACAATTAAAGACATGTTATCTCCTATATCTCAATTATTAGAAAAATCGCACGAATGTTTTGATAACTTTTTTAAGATCTCCCAAAGTGATAAAATTGATATTAATATTGTAAGAACAATGTCATCTTATTCTAGAGAAGATTTTGATACAATATTTCTCGAAAAGGTAAGTTATTATCTTCAAAATGAGACTAGTATAGAACTAAAGCCTTGTAACCTGATCAATTTTATAAAAGATCAGATAACATTTATTCAGCGAATAGAAAAAGCAGCTAAAACTGAACCAGTAGAGGTTCAAGAAGTAGTTGAAAAATGTAGGCGTATGATGGAAGGGGCATTATATAATTATACAGCGTTGCAAATAAAAGATATTACTGATGACAAGCGCTTTTTTACAGCTGTTGATGTGTCAATGTATATACCATCTGATAAAATAATACAGATTACAAAAAACTCTGAACAGCCTACAGAAAACGTAAACCATCAGTTTATATCAGATATAAGTAGATACGACACAAAGATAAAATTCTTTGACAATGACACACTACTTTGGGATAGCTCCGATTTAAAAGCAGTAGAGCTTGTTAAAAAAATAAGAACATGTACATTAGAACTAAGCAATATTACTAAACATCACACTCAAGAATATAGTGATAAATCATCGGAATTAGAAGAAATATCCGACGAAGTTATACAATATTACCGTTCTAAAATTCAAAGCTTTCTAAATTCCGACCCAAAAATTGTTGACTTGTTGTTACTAGAACAAACCCAAGCTAGTTTCGCAATTCCTCTTGCATTATACAACAAATACTGCGAGGAAAAACTAAATGATGTATTTGGTGGGGAAGAGAAAGAAAATCGTGTCATAAGCAAAGATGATGATGATAGAGAGTGCAAGATAGAATTTCATAAGAAACAAGGCAATAAAATAGTAGTTAAAGCTATTTTATATGCAAACATGCAATTCTTTGTTGATGGGCAGCTATTCGATGATTTGTATAGCTATCAAGTTATCACTGAACTTGAATACAATTTTAACAATTCAGATAAGAATTGTGTAATAAGCGGTGAACTTGAATTATATCCATATAAAAAATCTTAAAAATGTATTAACAAGATAGGCGATTATACACGTGGCAGTTGTAAATGCGGGTTTTCAGCAAGTGATTATAAGTTTTTAGTCAAGGCAGTGTTTCGCAGATTTAGTGTCGACTAAATCAAGAAATACTAACGCAG
>CAKNAD010000187.1 GCA_929200515.1 Candidatus Gorgonimonas leptogorgiae
GAAAAGTTCTAAAGTGATTTAGAACCTTCGCCCTTTAGGGCGGAGTAGTTCAGCTAACTCAGATTACAACAATAATAAAAGGTTTACATTAGTGGATACAACTCAAAGTTCTGTTTATTACAACACAATAAAATCAGAAGTGCTTAAAAATAATTTTTCCTGTACAAAAAGCAAAGAATTTTGTGTATTAAATAAATGGCGTATTAATTATTATGATGATGAATATAATTTTATGCCAAAGCCACTGCATATAAAAAAAATTGCGGATATCCCTGCGAAGGATATAGAAGTCTTAATATCAGATAGAACTATTGACGTACCCGATGCACTATATCAATTAGATAAAAGGTATGTAGTAATAGAATCTTATTTAGTTAGTGCACTTGCTATAGAGGATTTTTCTATGTGGTTTTTATTTTTGGCAACAAATACCGAGAAACAAGATTTACTAGAAAAAAAATTAGATAACTTATTTACAATACTTATAAATAAACATTGCCCTGTAAACTTTGTCGATGTTTGTATTAAACATTTACATGAATTATCAATAAGTAGTATTTTGTATAAACGGTTAGGGTCTTTTTTAGATAAATCTATAGAAGATAAAAATTTAAATTTATCTCGATTTTTTGCTTTTAAACTTAGTGGTCTTGATGTTAAAATAACAGATATATATATGACATCATATGATTATCAATTAAAATATTTCGGTGATCCAAGCAACTTTATTTTTAAGATTCTTAATACTAAACTTGATCATAAAAATGAAATATTAAAATACATCCTGATATTAATTATCAAAATCTTATGCAATAACAACTTCGATACTGAATTTAATAAAAAAAATATAGCTTACCTGCAAAAAAATGTATTAACTGCATTTTCAATGTTATATGTACGAAAACCTAGTTTACTTCACTCTATTTTAAAGCATTTACAAATAATAGTTGCTATAAAGCAAACATTACTAAAACCAAGTTGTGAAGATAAAATAAATTTATGTGAAATTACTTGTGCTTCTATATTCAAAATAATAAATAACGATAACATATATCAAATAGAAGACAAACTATTTCAGCTAGATAATATTATCCCATTTCATGGAATGAAAATAATTTTTCAAAAATTATATAAAGCAAAATTAGCTAATATTGATTATGATAACATTAACGATAAGATTAATTTTTTTATACACATGGCGAAAATGTCTATACCGTAGAAGTCAGGTTAGTGTTGCAGGCTTATTCTGAGTGATTATTCACATTTAGCGTTAAAATCATTTTTATATCGGCTGCATTTATTTTTTTAAATGCTCCTGATATTTTTTAAAGTTATTTTGTATTTCATTTATAGCTGTTTCCATTATAGCGCATCTATTTTCAATATTATTTACATGATCGATAATTCCTTTCACAAATATGTTTTGTGTTATAGAATAGCCTACTGGTATACGTTGTAAAGTGCAATTTTTTTTATCGGTTAAATTATCAATTCCATATGATTTTCTATGATTTAGATCTAACAATTTTTTAAACGTAAGATGACGTACATTATCAATTGAATTAAATATGATCTTTTGCTCTCTCAAAGTATCATTAGGATCATAAAAATTTATTTTAACTGCATTATTTTTTATGCTAATTTTTAGTGCCAGCATATGTTTTTTATTCTTATGTGCAGTGGTTTTAATTAGGTATAATCTGGATTGCTCTTTTTGTTGTTCCATTTCGCAACATATGCTATTAAGTAATTTACTAAAGTTATTTGATGAAAATTTAAGCTTATGGATTTCTTTATTTATATTTTCAGTTTTATAATATAAATCATAAAAAGTTAGTATTTTTTCTAAGCCAGTTTCTTTTCCAGAAAATTTTGTAAAAAAATCTGATTTTTTTAAGTCTGATAAATTATCAATGTTTTTTATATCTAATTCATTAGTAACCCAAGCTAAAGCAAAGTGTCTACAGCAGCATCTAAAAGAAGCCTCACTTTTAAGAAAAAGATCCTTAAAATTTCTCCATAAGGCATCAAATTGGCTACTAACAGTTCCATCATAGTTTATAATACAATTAAGATTAATATTATTTTTTTTAGAATAATATAATATTCCGCAAATATTACTATCATTACTAGGGCAATAATTAAACATAAGGTTAAATTTTTTGATAGCCCTCTGAACTATAGAAGACGACTGCACGGTATCTCTATTAGCTATTATCTTAAACTGTATGCCTTTACCTTTAAGTTCTGCTACTTTTCTATTTAAGTATTGCACTTGGGTGCTATTAGCTATATTTTGAGATATTGGTTTATCTATTTTATTTTTTACCGTATTTGCTGTATTCATTATACGATATCTCTAATTGTGACTTTATTATGTATTTTTTTAAGTGTCACTATTTTAACTTATTAACCTTGATTTGTTAATTAGATTACAAAGAAATATTTATTCTAACTTAGTAACCTTATAATTATTAGTATAATTAAAAGAAATATCTAATATATGTAGTCTATCTATCATATTAACAATAGATACTTTTATTTTTTTAACACGACCTAAAAGTATATCTAGTTTATTAGAAATAAATTCTTGATAACTAGCAATATTGTCTTTTATCTTTATTAAGCGATTACGTATTTTAGTAGGTATACAACTAAAACTAAAGCTAGCAGCATTAAACAATTTATTTTTTACTTTAGTCAAAAATGATTCTGTTATTTCTGCTTCGGAAAAATGATCTAGAGCATCATAGTATACAGATACTGTAGATAAGCTAGTTGTTGACACATTTTTATCCATAATAATTTCCTTATTTAATGTATTTATTCAGTCTATTGTTAGATCTAATTGACGACATAATTCATAGAAACCATCTTTTAGGTTAATACTTACGTCATCGCCCCTAGTAGTTTCGGTAGGAAACCTAGTTTCTCCGGTAATAAGAGTAATAGAAAATAATTTTTTATCGTCAAATACCACTGTATAACAATTTTTATTAGCTTTAACCTGTTTGTTAATTACTGTTATGTTGGCTTCGGTAATAGATGGATGATTTAACAGCTGTAAAATTTTTTTTAGCGTTGCTAAATCTCCTGTAAAACCATGATCGATGTTTTCTTTTACTATTCTGATACCATTAGTAATTTCAGCTTTAGTTTCAGCTAATGAATTAGTATGATTATTAATATTAACCCAGTTATCCGTACTTTCTGGTTTACTATTAGTTTCTAATTCGCTATAAGTTGGTTGGTATATTGGGGATGTTGTTAAATTAAAACTCATATTAATCTCCTGATTGATACACATTTATATTATGTTTTGAATTACTATAGACTATTTTTTTTATTATTTAGTTCCATTATTATAAAATTAGTATGTGATGTGAAATTTTTAATACATTCAATATCCTTGCTCTGTTGATTGAATATCTTCCTTTGATGCACCTTTGAGATTTCTGCAAAAAAATACTTGACAACTACATTGACGGTTGCTATTCTGCAAACCCCATAAGTGTAATATTTAAAATATTATACTTTATTTACCATTGTAATCCCCTGAGAATATCTATTTTATGAGTAATCAAATCGTAAACTGCCCAGAATGTGGCGCAAACGTAGATGTTAACAAAGCTATTTATCAAGATTTAGCAGCCAAGCACAAAGTAGAGTCATCAGAAAAGCAACAACAACTTAAAAAGCTAGAAGAAAACCTTAAACAGCAACAAGATCAACTAAAGCAACAAAAACAAGAGAATGACAAAATAATAGCTGATCAGCTAGCGGCAAAAGAAAAAACTTTAAAACAAGAATTAGCTAATCAAATTAAAGCTAATCTTGAAGATGAAAATAAAGCAAAAGATCAACAAGTGCAACAAGAACTTTTAGATAAATCTAAGCAAATACAGCAATTACAAAATACAGCTATAGAGAATGAAAAACTCAAGCGTGAAAAAGAAGAATTAGCAGTTAAATATAAGTTAGAAGCCCAAAAGCAAATAACTGAAGAGTTAGAGGCTGCCAAAACTAAAATTACCCAAGAACAACAAGACAAGCATAATTTAGCAGTAGCAGAATATAAAAAACAACTTGCAGCTCAAAAAAAGCTAGCTGAAGAAATACAACACCAACAAGAACAAGGTTCTATAGAGCTTAAAGCACGGGAACAAAAACTTAAACAACAGCAACAGCAATTAGAGCAACAAAAACAAGAGAATGACAAAATAATAGCTGATCAGCTAGCGGTAAAAGAAAAAACTTTAAAACAAGAATTAGCTAATCAAATTAAAGCTAATCTTGAAGATGAAAATAAAGCAAAAGATCAACAAGTGCAACAAGAACTTTTAGATAAATCTAAGCAAATACAGCAATTACAAAATACAGCTATAGAGAATGAAAAACTCAAGCGTGAAAAAGAAGAATTAGCAGCTAAATATAAGTTAGAAGCCCAAAAGCAAATAACTGAAGAGTTAGCCACTGCCAAAACTAAAATTAAACAAGAAGAACAAGACAAAAATAATTTAGCAATAGAAGAATATAAAAAACAACTTGCTGATCAAAAAAAACTAATGGAAGAAATGCAACGTAAGCATGAGCAAGGTTCAATGCAATTACAAGGAGAAGTGCAAGAGCTTGCTATTGAACAATATTTAGCAGCAGAATTTCCGTTAGATACTATCGAAGAAATTAAAAAAGGTCAGCGTGGTGCTGATTGTTTACAACGAGTAAATACTCGTGAACAACAAAATTGCGGTACGATTTATTACGAAAGCAAACGCACCAAAAATTTTGAACCAAGATGGATTGCAAAATTCAAAACAGATATTCAAGATAAAAATGCCAATATAGGTGTATTAGTTACTGAAACTATGCCTAAAGATATGCCACAGGCAGGATATCACGACGGCATAATAATTTGTTCTTTTAATGAAGTTAAGGGCTTAGTTAGTATTTTACGACAATGGTTAATCAAAGTTAATATAACTTCAATTTCACAAGCTAATAAAGGCGAAAAACAAGAATTGATTTATAATTATCTAACTAGTGATCTCTTTAAAAGACAATTAGAAAATATAGTACATAGTTTTAATACATTAAAAGATGCTCTCGAAAAAGAAAAAAAACAAATGAAAAAAAATTGGAAAGTGCGTGAAAAACAACTAGAAATTGTAATTGATAGCACTATCGATATTTATGGTTCTATTCGAGGTATAGCAGGTCAAGTAATTACCCCTATTGCAGCTTTAGAACTTGATGACACCGAAAAATTAGCAGAATTAGAAGAGCTAGAAACCAGCGAATAATTTTAGCTAAGCCCTCACCGTGTTAAGTCGGTGAGGGAGTACATTATACATCAGTTACTTCTATGTTGTTAACACTTACAGCGCAATATCTTTTATGTAATGCAAGATATATAGAATTCAATAAAATACCAGTTATACTTCCCACAGCTATTCCAATAGCAATAGCTATATCTTGTTTTTTAGAATTTGAGTATTTATATTCTGTAGCAATATAATAATTATTATTGTTTACAACAGCTATGTTATAGCTTTCAAGTTCTAGATACTGTGTATTATAAGATGCCATATTATTATAAGATGCCATACCTATAGTTGCTCCGGCTATTGCACCTAAAAAACCGTAACAAATACTAGTAACAGCATATTGTTCAAAATTTACATTATTGTTATTTGTTGATGATTCTATACTATGAGAATAAACGTCAGTAGCATTATTATAAATTATTTTAGTTTGCATAGTTAGTTTCTAAAAATATATACAGGAAAAAGAAATAATTAATTACAGTATATGAAAAATAGAATAATAACAATTATTTTT
>CAKNAD010000188.1 GCA_929200515.1 Candidatus Gorgonimonas leptogorgiae
GACTGGTAGTAAGCTTTGTTCCTTCTTTAACAAGCGTAGAAAATGCTAGCATTGCAGAGCTATTAAGGTTTGTAATTGCTTTTTTATTTTTTTCTAGATGATTTGCATCTTTCCCTGTCCAATACATTAGCAATGCCGAAGCTATTGTTTTGCTATCTGTCTTTGTTTTGGGGTCAAATGAAATAGGACTGTGTTCTGTTTGAATAGGATTAGAATTGTCAGTTAAAGGATTTGTGGTTTTACGTGTTAGACCTAATTTTCTTTCTGTGGTTGTTGTGACAGATCTAGCAGATATGGGCTCACTAGTTATGTCTAAAGGTGGTTTTTTAGGGATGCTTTTTTTTGAGGTAGTCTGTTTTATATCTTGACTTGTTTTGTTATTTTTCGCTGTTGTTGTATCTAAAGATGAAACTGGTTGTATTTTATTCATACCTGAAATTTTCATTCCTGTTACCTATTAATAATAGTTATATTTATTATATGGGATATCGGCAATAGGATATTATAGTGTTATGCTGTTCTAGAAGTTAGTGGATATCTAACCTATTAGCACTCCATGATATAAAATATATACTATAAAAAATTAAAGAAATATTGTTTAATTAGTAACTATTTTTAGTCTTTTTATAGATTAAATAAGTGCTGATAGTTATATAGAAAAAAATCAAAAAAGTAACACGCTATGTGTCGTTTTAGTTTGAGAATTAGTTAAGTTTTTTACTTGAAATTATATAAATAATATTGTAAATATATAGTGTATAAGACTAACTAAGTCACTTTTTTGGTTTCCATTTTATATAATTTCTAGTCCACAGAATTTCAATATTCTCAGGGATTAAATCAGCTTGGAAATATTTCTTTATTTGATATCGTAAAACATAATCCATTGCTGTCATGTTTTTATTATCTCTTATAGTGAAATTCATATCTGAGTTAATTAATTTTTGAGCATCATTTGATAAACCATTATTTTTTATTGCACAATGTAAAGCGGTTTCACCTTCATTATTTTGTATATTTAAATTTATGCCACTGTTAATTAAGGTATCTATGATTGTACTATAGTCCTCATGTCTGTCTTCTAGTTTTGTTTTTGCTAATATATGCAATATAGTATCCCCTTGATTATTTTTGCTATTTAGATCAATTCCAGAATCAATTTGATACTGGAATTCTTCTGCGGAGATAGTATTTGTATGGTCGTGTAAATAGTTACTTCCATTATTGTCAGTTGCTACAAATTTTATGTCCTCTTTATGGTTTAATAGTGGATAATTTTCCAGTAAGTATTCTTGCATGCATGCTATAAAATTATATTGATTAAAATCTTCAGAATCCTGAAAACTACTTTTTGAAATAGGTCTAGCATCTTCTATTGTGTGCTTTAGAGCATTCCATGTGGCTTGGTATAGTGTTCGTGCAAATTCATATTTATTATTTTCTATAAGGTGATTTTTTACCAAATAATTGAATTGTTCTTCTAATTGTAAGCCAACCACTTTACAAATTTGTTTCATGTTAAATGGAGTTACAAAGTCTCTCATATGCTGGGGGTCATGATCGATAAATGATTTTTTCAGATCTTTAATATGAGTAGTTAGTATTCCTCTTAAAGTTGACTTATTTTCATCTATTGTAGAAAAATTACCATCATATAGCATAAAATCATGCAGATTTAGAGCTATTCTACTTTTTTTAAGATAAGATAGAAATTTATGTAGACCAACTAAACTATTAACGCTTTTAGTTCTATTTTCAAGAGTATCAACAGGCAATTTTATATTTCGTGCTTTTTCTAATGTATCTTCTATTAATTGATTTCTGTTATCAGCAAGCTTATGCAGTTCTGATCCTGTTTCTTCTAAAAGCATATGGGTGCTATTAGCTGTATGCAGGCATACAAATAAGTGATATATATCATGCATAGGGTGATCTATAGAATAATTTACCGTGCCCCAATGTATAGTTGTAGGTAGCTTAGGATCTTCAAAGTGAACCCCTATATCACGATAATTATTTTTCATGCCTTTTCTTATGTCATCAGGAGTACTGGATCCTAAAACTAAGTTTGCAGAAATTGCATCCTTTCCAAATATAGTTTCTATAATAAGATTCAGTAGTTCAAAATTAGGTGTTATTATAACAGAAGGGCTATAAAATACGGGAAATTTAGCAAATTCTAGAAAATCATCATATAGATCTTCGAGATACATTGTATTTCCAAAGCGATCGCTAGCTATAGCTAGAAATTTATCTTCTATGTTTTTTTTCTTAAAAGTAAATATAACTCTATCTAATGGTTCAAAATGTTGCATTGTATTTTGCAATGATTTGATTAGATGAGCGCGATTAGTACGTATACCTTGTTTTACATCATACGTGTCTTTCAGCTCTGGTAAATAATTGCAAGTCTCTAAGCTACTTATTGAATCAGATAATACATCCCAACTTTTATCATTAACAACTAATCCGTCTGCTGTCTCGTCATATAAAGGTAAACAATCTAAAATTTCATTAGTTCGTGCTTCATGATACCAAGACATAAGTGTAAAAAATTGTTGTGTAGATATTTTTTCTAATTTAAATGCTTTTAACAGCACATAACGAGTATTGTCATCTTTAAAAAATGTTAAATGATCACTCAATAAGCTCTTAGGATTATAACGTATTTCTACTATTTTTTGTATGTCATCATCAGTTACTTGAGGTAGTTTTTCTTGTATTTGAGATACTACTTTCTTTGGTAGCCTTCTAACTGCTTCATTAAATTCCTCGGCATGTTTAGTGCCTAATGGTAGCATAATAGGTGAAAGCTCATTATTAGTTTGTGATTTAGCTTTTTTTCTAGCAAAATTAGCAAATTTTTTTGATAATTTATTTGAACTTGCTATTGTTGTAGTAGCAGTAGTTAAGGGGTTATCCGCTAGCGATTGCTCTACTGGAGTTGCAATTTGAGTGTCATTTAGTGGTTGTGGTGACTGTTCTGGTTGTACTGTTGAATTTTCAAGTTGAACAGTCTGTAAAGACGGAGTGACTGTATTATTAGTATTACTGGTATCTTGAGCGTCATTTAGTGGTTGTGGTGACTGTTCTGGTTGTACTGTTGAGTTTTCAAGTTGAGCAGTCTGTAAAGACGGAGCGGCTGTATTATTAGTATTACTGGTATTTTGAGTGTCATTTAGTGGTTGTGGTGACTGTTCTGGTTGTACTGTTGAGTTTTCAAGTTGAGCAGTCTGTAAAGACGGAGTGGCTGTATTATTAGTATTACCAGTATCTTGAGCGTCATTTAGTGGTTGTGATGACTGTTCTGGTTGTAGCGTTGAATTTTCAAGTTGCGCAGTCTGTAAAGACGGAGTGGCTGTATTATTAGTATTATCAGCGTCATTATCAGAATTTAGTTCTTGGTTGTATTGTGCTTCAACAGCTGTTATTTTATGATCTTTAATTTGTTGTTCATCTTTGTTAACAAAATAATTATAAGCTTTCCTGAATGGGTAGGTTAAAAAACTCACACAGGCCTTAATAGCCAAGATAAAGTAACCAGCAAAAGTAGAACAGGCTTGGCTAAAACGATCTTGTTTTTCTTCAATATTAGCAGTTGGTGCTTTTTGAACGTTTTTAATTAAATTTCTGTTAAAGGTAGAATTAATTTCGTTAGTATCCATAATACATCCTCCATGAACGAGATATAGCCCTATTCTACCATATTTATGATTAAAAATATAGTGTTTTATTTAATTAACAACATTTTGTTAGCCTAGAGCAATTTGTATGAATTACTTAGCTTTCTTAAGATATTTTTTAATTGCCTTCTGGTGTTCTGCAAGGTTATCTGAAAAATGATGAGAGCCATCTCCTTTTGATACAAAATACAGGCAATTGCTTGTGTCTGGATGCATTGCAGCATAAATTGAACTTCTGCTTACTAATGAAATAGGTGCTGGCGGTAATCTGGGTATTTTGTAGGTATTATATGGTGTTTCTTTTATAAGCATTTTTTTCGTCAGTTTACCGTTATATTCGTCTTTTATGCCATAAATAACTGTAGGATCTGCTTGTAATCTCATTTTTTTTTGTAATCTTCTTACAAAAACACCAGATATTTTACATTTTTCTGCTTCTAAGCCACTTTCTTTTTCAATCATCGAAGCAACAATCAAGGCTTCATATGGAGTTTTATATGGAATTTTTTTATCTCTTGTGTTCCATTCTTCCATTAACACTTTAATTAGTTTTTGGTTAGCTATATGAATTATAGATTCTATTGTGGCACCGTTAAAAAATTCATAAGTATCTGGAAATAGCAGACCTTCAGCAATATTATCGTCTTGTGGGTAGCCACTTGGTTTGATTAACAATGTAGTTAAAAAAGTATTAATATCTGTGCTATTAGATAATTTATGATGGGAAGATAGTTCTTTGATTGCATCATCTACAGACTTGCCTTCTTCTAGCCTAATTTTATAGCTAATTTGCTTGCCTAATATCATGTTATTGATAAGCTCTTTATATGTCATATGTGATGTTACTAAATAATCACCAGCTTTAATATTTGTAGTGGCATTAATCAAATATAAGTAAAGTTTTAGCTGTAAAGATGATGTGATAATATTTAAATTATTTAGCTGAGCAATAATTTTTTTAGCATTGCTTTTAGCTTCAATAGATAGAATAGTATCATCAGAAATAGCCACTGTAGACATTCCATATGCTTGTTTCCAAGACTTTATTCCTAAATAACTAGTAAATGGCAAGATGCCTATTAGCAAAATAGCCGTTGTTTTTTTAATAGCAGAGTTCATTATCAATAACATCCTTTATATGATTTGAGATACTTGTTTTAGCATATGCTGTGCCATTGAAACTAACAATAGGCCAAACACCAAAGACGCTATTACACAAAAAAATTTCTTTTGCCTGCTGTAAATCAGTTATTGTACAATCCTTAAGTTTAACCGTTAGCTTTAATAAGTGCTGGTTTTGAATTATCCATTCTCTACAAACCCCAGCCACTCCGTAGTTATAGATGTTTGGTGTTATTAATTCATTCTTGTTATTAACTAAAAATAAATTTGAACAGGTACCTTCTATTATATTACCGTATTGATTAGCAAGTAATAATTCATTAAAGTTTTTTTGCTGACTCTCATAACTTGCCATTACTTGAGGTAAACGGTTTAAATGTTTTGTGTCAGCAACGCAACTAGGATATAAAATGATATCAGATAATCCTACTACTGCACCTGTAGCTGTTTTGTTTTTGTACTGTTGCGATATTTTTTTATGCAATAAAATTCTATTTGGTGGTATGTTTTGTTCAGGAGTGTAACCTCCTAGCCCATAGCCCCTTGTTATAATAATTTTTAAAATTCCGTCTGTTGTTGCTGAAGTATTGGCTAATAATGTAGCTATATCATCTTGTAATAGCCTTTTTGATAAGCGAATATTTAATATATCACATCCTCTGTATAACCTCGCAAAATGGAGATTATGAAAAGTAATTTGCCCTTGGTTTAATCTTATTGTTTCAAAAATACCATCGCCATAAGCAAGACCTCTATCGTTACAGTTTACTGATGATTGTTGTTCACCATTTACTAATACATAGTCATAATTATCTATCATCTTATTTTAAATGTCTTCTATTAAAATGGATATTTCTCTTTTAGTAATTTTAATTACAAAATGCAAAACATTATACATTAGTCATGAAATTATTAA
>CAKNAD010000189.1 GCA_929200515.1 Candidatus Gorgonimonas leptogorgiae
TAACGGAGTTTGGAAATAGCATTAAAAGCTTATCAACATTTTAGAAGCACCACCACTAAAAGAATAAGAGTTTAGAAGGGTGACTATAATAGCTGAAAACGTTAGCTATCCCTAGCAAATACCCTTAAAATAGTGCATTAGTAATGCTATTCTGCATTAAACAGCAGGGATTCTGGCTTTATAGGCTATTTGTAACTAGTAAGGCAGAATAGTCCTTATTTGATTAAAATATATTATTATGTTGGTAGCGTAAGTTTTTGAATATTACCACTTGATTTTATTAATAATATTGATGATATATCAGTGATAATAATTACATTATACGGAAATATATTAAAGAAAAATAACAATTATTTTAATATTTGACATAGAATAATATAGCAATTTTATTTACTACGTAACTTGAGATAATAATACAAATAAATTTTATTTTTATAGTAATTGACAATTATAATATAATACTTTGTAATACATACTATTATAAAAAATAATATTTTACATTTTAAGGTAAGTTTTATGTTTCAATATCATAATAGAGATAATAAAACACAAACCAAATATAATATCACCATTATTGTCATATTACCGCTAGTAATTCTATTATTAGCTTGGGTATCATTGAAGATGAATCTGGTTCCTGTAACGACACTGAATAATGGTGCAATATTAAATAAGGAGGTGAAATTATCAGAACTAAAGATTAAAATGATAAACAAAGATGCAGTAATAAAAAGTGAAGCAACATGGAAATTAATGCTTGTTGGGTGTTCTAATCAAAACAAAAATTTATGTAAAGAGGTAATATATAATACAGGACAAGTTATCAAAGCGTTAGGTAAAAATTCTCGCAATGTTTTAAGAATGTATATTGTCAATCATCAAGAAAATAGAGATGATTTAAATTTGTGGAAACAAACAAAAAATTATGTTTATGCTTATGATAACACTAATAGCTTAGAGCATAGTTTGGGTCTGTCAGAATGGCCCGAAGCTAATGTGTTTTTGATTGATAAGAATGATAGAATCTGTATGCGCTATCTTCCAAAGCAAACTGGTGGAGAGTTATTAGCCGATTTAAAAAAATTACTGCGTAATAATGCTTTAATGAAGCATAAACATTAAAATGTATGGCTAAACAATATCTTTTTTTAATAACTGCGTTACGACTTCTAATGTTTCTTTAGATAAACCATTGTGCTGACTAATTTGCTTTAGTGCTAATAACATATGATCCTTTATTTTTTGTTCCATTTTATACCAATTCGATAGCTTGCTAGTTATTTTTGCTGCTGTTTGTGGGTTTAGTTTATCTAGGGTAGTTAAAAGTTCAGCAATATAGCTGTAAGTTGATTGATCGTCTGTATAAAATTGTTTATAGTTAGCAATAAAAGTATTTAATAACGCACGCCAATTATTCGGATTGGTTTTATCAAAAGATTTATGTTTAAGTAAATATGCTAGTTTATCAGTAGTACCTAAATAAGGGCTTTGCATTTGTAAAGCATACCATTGATTAATAACATTAGCATCGTCGCTAAATTGCTGATAAAACTTATTTAATAAATCATCAGCTAATTCTGCATCAAAATACTGAGAGTGCAACAAGCAAGCAATAGATGAAATACGGTCGGTCATATTTGTTGCTCTGTTATATTGCTCTACGGCTAACTCGTTTATTGAGTTTTTATCTGATAGTATCAAATATTTAAGACAACTATTTTTTAATAATCTTTGAGCTATATTAGTATATTCTAGACTGACTTTTTTATTTAAATTAGTGTTGTTAAGTTGGTTGTATATACTTAGCAATTTTTCATAATTGTTATTAGCTAGATATCCTTTATAGTTTTTTATAGTATCATATAGTTTTATAGGTTCAATTACTGCTAGATTTTCAATAACATCT
Source organism: Candidatus Gorgonimonas leptogorgiae (assembly GCA_929200515.1). Lineage (GTDB taxonomy): Bacteria > Pseudomonadota > Gammaproteobacteria > Pseudomonadales > Endozoicomonadaceae > CAKMZJ01. The sequence continues at coordinate 1,907 of CAKNAD010000189.1, forward strand.
GTAGCAGGAGGTAATTGTATTAGTTTAGATTTAGTAGCTATATCTAAAGACTCATCTTTCAAGATTGTTGTAAAGGTATCAAGCCAAGAAGACTTTTTATTAGAGTCTAGCTTGTTTGCTAATGTTTCTTTAATTAATGAAGTGGTAAATTTATTCCATGCTAAATATTTATTAACAATATTATTATCATGTTTGATCTGAAAGATCATTTGTTGTTCTTTATAGTTATTTTCTAGAATAACTGGTGCGGAATAATCTCTTAATAACGAAATATTAGGTTTACAGCTGATATTATTAAAAATAAAAGTTTGCTTAAATTGTTTTAAATGCAGTACTGCTGGTTGCTTTGCTGTAAAAAATTCGTGAGTAATATCATCGCCATTATTATTGAAAAAACCAATTTTAATAGGAATATGTAATGGTTGCCAATGCTGTGTATCGTTGCAGTTAATAGGAGCTGATTGTTCAATAGTTAACTGGAAGTTCTGACTGTCAGCATCGTATAACTCTGTTGTGTTAATTCTTGGGGTGCCAGATTGAAAATACCATAACCGAAATTGTGTTAAATCTGTATTGGCAGCCTGTTCTAAGCAACAGATAAAATCTTCACAAGTTGCAGCTTTGCCATCGAAATTGTCAAAAAATAAATCACAGCCTTTTCTGAAGTTATTTTGGCAGACAATCAGATGCAACATTCTAATTAATTCTGCTCCTTTTTCATAAATAGTAGCAGTATAAAAGTCTGATACGTTATAATCTCTTGGTTGTACTGAATGTGATAACGGTCCTGAATCTTCAGGGAATTGAAAAGTAAATAATCTTTGAATATCATCAATACGTTTAATAGCAAAATTACTCATGTCAGCACAAAATTGCTGTTCTCTAAATACAGTAAAACCTTCTTTTAAACTTAATTGATACCAATCGCGACAAGTAACCCTATTGCCCGACCAATTATGAAAATACTCATGAGCAACTGTAGCTTGAATTTGTTCAAATTTCTCATCAGATGTAGTGTCTATCGAAGCAAGTACACATTCAGAATTGAAAATATTTAACCCCTTGTTTTCCATTGCCCCCATATTAAAATGATCTATAGCAACAATCATGAATAAGTCTAGATCATACTCTCTACCATAATTTTGTTCATCCCATACCATAGATTGCTGTAACGCAGTCATAGCATGTTGACATTTATGCTTGTTATGTGGCTCGGTAAATATTTTAAGAGTGATTTTACGTCCGGTTGTAGTGGTATGAAAGCTAATGTTAGCTACAAGATTTCCTGCAACTATGGCGAATAAATAACAGGGTTTTTTAAATTTATCTTCCCAGTAAGCGTAATGACGCTCGCTGTTTATATCACCTTGATCTATTAAATTACCATTAGATAATAATACCGGAAACTTTTGTTTATCAGCGATAATTTTAGTAGTAAATACTGAAAGCATATCAGGGCGATCGAGGTAGTAAGTAATTCTTCTGAATCCGGTTGCTTCACATTGTGAACAAATTATCCCATTAGATAAATATATACCTTCTAAATAAGTATTGTTATGAGGGTAAATTTTATTTACAATAGTTAAATTAAATTGATCTTTTGTTATCGGGATTATTAGCTGGTCTTTTGATATTTTATAGTTATTACATTTTTTAGAATCAATAGCTACAGATAGTAACTCTATATTTTTACCAGTTAGTTTTAATTCAGTTGCTTGTTGTTGGTTTTTTTTTACTACAAAGTTCGCTGTAATTAAAGTGTAATCATCGTTAATATCAATTACTAAATCTGTTTTCTCGATAACAAACATAGGTGGTTGATAATCATAAGGATAGTTTACTGTTGTTAAATTATGTGCCATAGCGATACTCGTAAAATAATTTTAATAAAATAGCATTTTATACCTAAATAAGCTAAAGCACTAATTTTTATAACTAATTTATCTTTAAATAACAATTAATGATATTACTCACTACAGTTTTTTAGTAAGTTTTTTAATTCTATATCCATATATTGGTACTGAACTGTTTTTGCAAATTGCAAGAGATCGGTATTATATATTTTTTTAGATAATAACAACTTAAGCGCTACGAGGTTATTGTCGTTTATTATGGCTAAAACTACATCATAAAATGTTTGCCCATAAGCAGATGATAATATTGAAAATAGATTCTGTTTAGAAGCAATATCGTCATACTTATAGACGCTAGATTTTATGGTGTTTTTAATTATTAAATCTAATATTGTATTAAAGTCATCATATCTATTCTCTAGCATAGCAAAGCCTAACGCATATTTAATACTTTTTGAATTGAATGTTGCTCCATCGTTAAGTAATTTTTTTATAAGCAATAAATTAAGTTGTTCATCTATAGTCCACTCAAAAATTTTATTTAAGTCTGTTATGCTAGGTATGATTTTATAATCAAAATAGATGATTTTTGCTAGGGTAGAAAATTCTTTCCCTATAACTGTATGCAATAACACAACAAGATCATCATAATAATTTTGTATATTGTCTGTATTTTTTATAACATCTAGTATTTCTTTTACGTTGTCTATATTTAAACGCTTTGTTTCTTCATATAAAATTGCAATTAATTCTTCTATGGTAACTTTGTTATTTAAGTATAGATTTTCTAAGCTACTATAATTATCGGTGTTTTTAAGTTCTTTAAATTGTTCAGAAGTTTGTTTGAAGTGTTCTACTTTTGGTTTTTTAGAATTTATTCGATAAACTAATGAGTTTTTTTCGAAAGTGTAATCTTTTTTGGAGTTAGAAACGCTTTCTTGATTTTCAGTATTATTTGTATCTGAAATTTCAATGCTAAATACAGGAGTAAATATACTAGATGTAATAAAAATAACTAGTCCAGCTAAAATTCTCATTTATAAAATTCTCTTATTATTATATATTATTTCTTGCACTTAAATTGAATATACCCTATTAAGCATATTCAAATTAGTCTTGGCAGTGTAGTGAAAAAAGTGTCAATATGCAAGCGTAATGTTTTAAAATTATTATAGAAACTGTTTTTGCAGAATGATGTATCTATGCGTATATGGTACAGTTATTATTTTTTACTGTCTTGCGTAGGAATTTTTAGGTTTATAGCAATATCACATTTAATACATGTACGAAATAATGAGCTAGAATGTAATATGGAATCTTTTTGTTTGCATTGAGGGCATATACCTAAGGATATTAAGTGTTCTTCTAATTTTTTTTTAGTGCCGAGTTGTTTTTTATCACAAGGAATACACAAATTAAATGGAGATCCAGGATATATCATTGGATCTTTCTGAAAGCAGTTCGAGCAAATGCCATCATCTATTAATTTTTTAAGAACATTTTTAGATGCCACAATTATTGGTTTTTTATTAGCATCATCTGAGGGGCTTTTATATGATGTATCTCTTGTTGAGTGTGGTGTTTTTATTTGTTCAGTTATCATTCAAATTTCCTAATAAATCTTTTTATAACCTCTAGTAGAAACTATAGATTATCTGGTTATCTCTTAGGTTTTTATAAGTTTATAAAGTTTAATAATTAGTGGTTAAGTTGAACTATCACGTGTATATCTATTATTATTTATATGCATTTCCATTTTATTATTTGTTTTTGTATTTTATAAATTACTGCAAATAGTATATAAAATTATGAAGAATTAATAAAAAGTTATAAAATAATTTTTAAATTTTTATGTTAACATGTTAACTTATGTTATTTAAAATAAGTTTGATTTTTATTAATAAAATAACAATAATAATATTTTTATAGGTAATCAATGCAAATTTCAAATAA
>CAKNAD010000190.1 GCA_929200515.1 Candidatus Gorgonimonas leptogorgiae
GACGAACCACAAGCAACTAAAATACTTGAAACTATACTTAAAAAACTAACTAAAGGTAAATTAAAATATTGGTTGCAAGATAGAAGTATAATTAGTATAGGGAAGCTATTTTCTCCTATTGAATATTAAGTAATATTCGATAAAATTAGCACTACTAAGCAGTTATTAGCATCATTAAAAAAAAGTCATTATAGCATAATAGAATATTTTTCTGATAACTATTATGATCCATACTACAATGCTAGTACTCGTAACCGTCATAGACTTAAAACATATAGTTGTATAGAAATCGTAAAGGAAATCTTAATATATAATGATTCAGATTTAACTAAAGGGTTGCTGTTGTATTTTATAAAAAATAAATATATTACAGATAAAAATTTAATTAACCTGCTTTATTATACTATAAACAAAAAAATAACAATACAAATACATTTGTAGAAATATTACAGGCTTTCATTTTACGTGATAAAAAAACTTTTCAGAAAAGATATTTAAATGCATCTTTTTCTGAAAAAACACAGCAAGGCATTTATCCTTTAGAGCACGCTATACTAAACAACAGATATGAAATGGTAAAATTACTATTAGAAAACAAAATTCCATTTTCTCCTAGTTATGATATACAACAAATATTTTTTAAAACTTTACGAAATAATCATTTAGAAATGCTTAAGTTATTAATAAAAAATGGAGTAAATTTAAATAGGTCATGTATTGTAAACGTTGGACATAGTAAATTTATTCCTGTTTTACATGATTCTATAAAGATCAATGATATAATATATTCTTGTGAAATATATGAATTCCCTTTAGACGTAGCTATTAAGCACGGCAATTTGCAAAGTATTTTATGTATTCTTGACCAAGGAGCTGAAGGATTGCAGTTAATTCAAGATAAAATAAAGGCAAGCATACAAACTCCGTTGCATTTAGCTATATATTTAAACAACCCACAGATTGTAGCTATACTCTTAGCAAACCAAGTTAATTATTGGAGCGATAGTGCATTTTATCTAGTCAAAAACACAACAACTATGTTAAAAATAACTGCAACAGAATATGCTCGTAGACTAAAAGATAATGTAAACAGAGATGAAATTATAGCTATGATAAATCAACCTGTTTCTTTAAAATCTTTAGCATCTATACAATTACTAAGAGATAATAACTTGACAGAGTTGCAACAATTTTTTGCTAATTTATCTGTGTTTGCAGAGATAGCAAGTTTTTTTAAAAGATAATATTATAGCCAAAACTTCAGACAGCTTGTTGTTATTTAAATCATTACTTATTTACAAAGATCGAATGTTAATTTTATTCCTAAAATGATAAAAAAATAGATAGTTTACGAAAGTTTTACAATATTGGTGCTCAAACTACAGAAAAAAATTCTAGAGATATCATTATTAACTTAGCAGATATCAAAACAAAAAACTTTTCCTAATGAAAAGAGCTTGCTTAAATTGTTATCTACGGGGATACTTAATATCTCTAAAAAATTGACTCTGCCAATTCAAAATTGTGGTATTATCATGATTAGTTAGTAATATCTGGGTTTTTTAACCAGTTAGAGTCTGTAAATGCTGGATTAGGGTAGCTATAAAAACCTTTACCTGTTTTTCTGCCTAGCTCTCCACGCTCAATTCTTTCCATTAAAATTGCTGGTGGCAACTCGTCTTGTTTGCCAGTTTCATTATAGTAGGACATAAATACATCTTTGATTACATCTAAGCCAACCATATCCATAAGACCAAATGGACCAATAGGGTAATTAAGTAAAACCATCCAAGCTCTATCTACGTCTTCAATTGTAGCAATACCTTCATTTGCAACATGCATAGCTTCTTTTTTAATTGCATGCCAAATTCTATTAAAAATAAATCCCATACTCTCTTTTTTAGTTATAAGGGGTATCAAATCAGTTTGTTTAGCTAGTTTAACAACTTTATTTATAACATCATTACTAGTTTCACAACCTTTCATTAACTCTACAATAGGTCTGTCCCATACTGGTGGATAAAAGTGCATATTTAATAAATTATGTTTGCTCTTCATCACTTTTTCAATTTTAGATATAGATATAGAAGAGCTGTTAGTTGCAATAATAGTATCAGATCCACAAATTTTTTCTAACTCGGCAAAAACTTGTTGTTTCAGGGCTAAATCTTCAGGAACTGCTTCAATAATAAGATTGGTGTCTGCGGGCATTTTAGCAATATCATCAATGAATGTAATATTATTTAATATATTTTCTTTTATTGATGTGGCTATTTTTCCTGAAGCTATACGAGAATCTAGTTCTTCGTTATGCATTTTTTTAGATGCATCAATGCTCTTTTGGTTAGGCTCAAAAACTATAATATTTTTATGAAAAGAAGCGAAATGAAGTGATAATTGAGAGCCTATGTATCCAGATCCTATTACGCCAATGTTACTGATGTTATTATCCATAATTATTCTATACCTAAGTTAGTTAAAGTAGAAATAATTAAAATTAATAAGAAAATAGTTTTACAATTGTGTTATTCGTTATTAATTTACATCAAATATAAGTTATACAAAATATCAAGTTTTTAATTTTTTGTAAATCAATTTTAATAAAATATCATTTAAAAGTAAAACATTAGTTATAGTAACCTTATTTTTAAGTTTCAATAGTAGGTAAAATTCTTTATAATTCAAGGAAAGTAATGACTTGCTGAACTTCAATAGTTAAGTTTTATTTACATTACAAGGGATAAAAAATAATTTTAGTTATTAAAAAAAGTCTAAAAGTTTAATCCTAATACTAATAATAACTCACACATAGAAGGTATATGAATAATTTTAGTTCTATCTCCACTCAAGATAAAATTTTACTTAGATTTAATGATGGTAAATGTGTTATATGCCTAGATGGCTACAAATTAACAGATAAATTAGAGGCTACACCATGCTCACATATATTTCATAATAAATGTATCAAAGAATGGTTAAATAAGCAAACATATTGTCCAAAGTGTAAAAGTAACTGTGCTATTGCTAATTTATATAAAGTTACTAAACTAATTCATGAAAGATTAATTATTACTGAAATAGAAAATAGCATACATAATGCTATCAAGCTAAATAAATTTAATGAATTAGTAGCAATAATTGAAGAACTTTCTTATTGCAAAAGTAGTGTTTATTTAAAACAGGAATTCCAACAAATTATTGAGCAACAAGATCATTCAAAACTAAATAGAATACTAGAAAAACTACTAAGTGAAGACTCTTTATCCGCAGATAAATATGAAGATGTTTATAATTTATTTAAAGAAATATTAGAAAAAACCATAGAACAACCTACTAATTTTGAAACAATAATATTATTATTTAATTATGAGATTTATTTAACTACAGAAAAAATGACTATTATATTCAATCAATATTTTTGGGCTAGAAATTTTGATGTTCTATCTGAAATAATTAAGAATTATAATGCTGTTTTTTCTATAGATATAAATATTATAAAGAAGGTTATACAAGAAGATATAAATAAAAACAATAACATAGCAGTAAAACAAGCACTAGGGGTTCTATCTATATTAAAGCAACAAGAAGAATATTCTAATGATATCTCTGATATCATAATAGACTTACTAGAATTTATAGAAAAAACAGATAACAATGAAAGTATTATAGAAGCAATAATGCAATTAAATAATTAATAAATGTGTTAGAAAGCTAGATTTTTTTTTGAATATACACGTCTGCTGTTCCCCAGTCGTATTTTACTTCAAGTTTTTTTTCTAAGGTAAATAATTTATTGCTATCAGTAAAAGATAATAATTGCCAGCTTACGGTTATTATTGTGGTGTTTGCTTTAGTTGTTAACAATAAGTCTATTAACTTACAAATAGTGTTTTTATCTAAATTAGAACCATACAAATAAATTACTGAAGCTTTAGAATAGTCTATTCGTAAAAAATCATTACATATTACTTCTAAATTTGTTAACCTTGAACAATTTTTAACTAAAATATTACAAAATTCAGGTACTTGTTCAATAGCTGTAACTTTACAGCCTATTATTTCATGTAACCAAATACAGGTGAATCCGGCACCTGCACCAATTTCATATACATGATCGGCACTAGTAATACTTGCTTGCTTTGCTATGTAGTCCATTGCTAATAGCGGGGTTTCACCATACAAATAAATATCTTGTGAATTATTCTTTATTAAAAATAGTTTACTAAAAGTATATGCAGAACATAGCAAGTAACTACATTTTAGTCGTAACCAAGTTGCAATAAATTTTTTAAATTTTCTATATTTGATTAGAGTTATTATATTATATTTACATTGTAAAAAAAAATGTGCTACAGCTATATAAAGTAATTTTATTTTCATGCTGTTTCCTATTAGTCTTACAATCCCATAGCTTTACGAGTAAAATAAGACTTAGCTGGTTTAATGTTATCTAAACATTTTAACGCTAAGCTACGCAAATATTTTACCGGTTTAGATTTTAACGAAAAAGCTTTAACTGTATAATCACAAAAAGAAATAATAGGTTGTTGCTCTTTAATAGCTGCTTGTTTGTATTGTAATAACTGGGTTAAACTACCTATATTAATATTTTGTTGTAATGACTGTTGAATATTTTTTACTAATAAAGCACAGCATTTTACTGACAAATTATATCCTTGAGCGGCAATAGGATGAATAAAATGTGCAGAGCTTCCTAAAATTACTAAATTTGGTGCAACTTGTTCACTAGCAAGGTTCATTTTCATTGGGTAGTAAAATCTATCACTAATAGAATTAAACGATACTTGCACTTCATTGCCAAATTGATTTTGTAAATTTTCTAAAAATTGATCATTGCTCATTTCTTTGTAATAATTAAGGTTACTGTTAGCAGCAGCCCATACTATGCCAGCTTTATTTTGTTTATAAGGTAGTAAAGCAATACTAGAAGAATTAGTGAAATATTCGTAAGCAATATTTTTGTTAGGATGATTTAACTCGGTTTTACAGATTATAGCTGTTTGCTGGTAATCAGTGGTTTGATAATAAATACCTAACTGGTTAATTATTGTTGAATTGCCGCCATCTGCTATCACAGCTAATTTAGCCGTAATTTTGTTTGCGGTTGCACTTGCTAAATTAATTTCTATACTATGTTCATGGTGTTGCAGTTTTTTTATAGATTGGCTCTCTAGTAAACTAATATTATTATTTTCTTTAACTAATTTAAGCAAGTGGGATTGTAGGCTGTGTTGTAATTCACTATGAGGAACTATATATCCTAACGCCGGCACTTGTTCTTTAGTGGCAGCGAAACTGCAACTAGCATTTAATTCCTCTTTTACAATAACCTGATCTATTGCGGTAGCAGTACTAGAAAAATATTCCCAAAGTCCAATATCTTCATAAATACATTTAGTATTATAGTTAAGAGCAGTAGTACGATAACTTGAAGCTAAATCTGCTGTGGTATCGTTAGTTATAAATTTTTTATCAATGATAGCAATTTTAAAATTAGCGTTATCAAGCTTAGCTATTATACTAGATAGCAAAGTAACTCCTACCATACCTGCACCAATGATAACTAAATCATAATGTTGCTTGCTAGAGTTATCATTTTGTATATTACTCATTGCTATTCTCAGTTGTAGCCTGGTTTGTAGTATCCTTTGTTAAAATTTGCATATCTAAATACAGGCTAATCCAAGAT
>CAKNAD010000191.1 GCA_929200515.1 Candidatus Gorgonimonas leptogorgiae
GCCCAAAATAAGGTGCTATAAACTAAACCACAAGGCAACCAACCCCAAATCAAACCTGAATAAAACATATTAACTTTATTATGCTTTTTTAACCCTCGAAGCATTAAAGGTTGTAATTTTTGCCATAGTTTATGACCTAATTTTTCTATTACTGCCAATCCTTGATACCAATTACTTATATAAAGCCCCATAAATATCAGCAGTAAACCCGCTAGTGTGCGTAATAATAGCTGCAGGTTATGATCAATAGTCGATAAACTCCAGCCAAAAATAGCAAATATTAAGCCAGCTACACCATAACTTGTAATTCTACCTAATTGATAAATTAATAAAAATTTTATTTTATCCTTAGTATTAGTTTGCTGCATATGCATCGTAATAGCGGTAGTTATACCTCCACACATGCCCACACAGTGCACGCCGCTTAATAGCCCAAAAGAAATAGCAAGCAAGTATTTATGTAGAATCATCATTATCAATTAATCTTGTTTATCTTTAGTATCATCAAATAATATAGTTTCTGAGGGTGATTCAAGATCATCAAACTGGCCATTATTGATTGCCCATAATAAAATTGTAATTGCAATAACCACTATAATCATTGCTATTGGAATTAAAATATCAAGACTTTCCATGTTGTTTATCGCTAAGGTTAGGAAATTTTTTGTTTATTAATCGTAGAGAATTAGTAATTACTAATAACGAACTTAGCGTCATGCCTATAGCTGCCATCCACGGTGCTATCATGCCCATAATTGCTAAAGGTAATACACAGATATTATAACAGCCTGCCCATAGTAAGTTTTCAAAAGTTATTGTATGGTTTTTTTTTGCTAAATATAGGGCATGTACCACAGCTACCAAATTATTTTTAATTAAAATTGCATCAGCACTACTAGTATTCAAATTAGCAACACATCCCATAGCTAAGGAAACATCAGCAACTGATAGTACCGGAACATCGTTAATACCATCGCCAATCATTAATACCTTGCACTTATTTTGTTGTAGCTGTTTTACAATTTCTAACTTTTGCTCTGGGTTTTTTTGAGCATAAAAATTGTTTATGCCTAACTCTTTAGCCAACTTAGTTACTGGGTTTAGATGATCGCCACTTAAAATAATAATTTGTTTATTTATGCCTTTTAAAGCTTTAATTACATTTTTAGTTTCGGGGCGTAAGCTATCGGTAAAATTAAACCAGCAGATTGGAATATTATTTTCTGTTAACAATACCCATTGGCCATCGGTGGTTGGATGTTCTAGTTTACTATTAGAGCTAGCAAAGTTAACAGTTCCCAAACGATAATAATTGTTGTTTATAGTACCAGCTATACCATTACCAACAAAGTTTTTTCTTGCGGTAACAGTAAAAATATCATTACTATTGTTAAGTTGTTGTTTAAAAGCTCGAGCAATTTGATGGTCGTAGCATTCTTCTAAAGATACCGCTAATTTTAAACAATAATCAGCATCGGTATTAGCAATAGGCTGAATACTAGTTAACTTTAAATTACCTGTAGTCAGAGTTCCTGTTTTATCAAAAACTATGGTATCTACTAAATTTAAACTTTCTACTACATGACTTTTAGTTATTAGCAATCCTAATCTGTTTAAATTTCCTGTTGTTGCAGTTATAGCAACAGGAATGGCTAACGATAACGCACAAGGACAAGTAACAACCAAAACAGACAGCATGATATACAAAGCGTTATCTGCATAAAAATAACGATACAAAAATACCGTTGTAGCAATTAGCAATACCGCACTAGTAAACCATTTTGCAATTGTAGTTGCTAAATTAGCTATCTTAGGTTTAACTTGCTCGGCAGAATTTACTAATTGTAACGCCTTCGCTATTTCACTGTTACTACTTTTTTTAGTAACGCGCATTTGTATGGTTTGCTCAGTATTTATACTAGCGCATAATAATTTATCATTAGTATGCTTAGTTACTGGTAACGATTCTCCTGAAATAATAGCTTCATTGACACTGCATGTTGCTGAAATTAATATGCCATCTGCTGGGATAATTTCTCCAGGTGCTATGCGGATTAAATCGTTCGGTTGTAAATCGGTAATAGCTACCTGAATAAACTTACCGTTGTGCCATTTCATACAACTTTTAGGTAATAAATCAGTTAAAGTTTCAGAAGATCGGTACATGAAGTATCTGGCTTTTAGCTCTAAAAATCTGCCGGATAATAAAAAAAATACAAACATACAAATAGAGTCAAAATATACCGCCACTCCTGGAGGGCTATGGTTAATTAATACCGTCCATAAGCTTGAACTATAAGCAAATATAATTGCTAAACTAATAGAAACATCCATATTTATAGTGCTGTTTTTTATAGCTCGAGCAGCAGAAGCAAAAAATGGTGAGGCAGAATAAAATACAACAGGAGTAGTAAATAATACATTAATATAGTTAAATATCGATAAATACTTGGTCGATAAATCGGAGCTAAAATCGCCAGCATAAATAGCGATTGCAAACATCATTACCTGCATAGCACCAATGCCGGCAACAGCTAAGCGTTTAGTAAAATTGCGTTGCTCGTGAAATTGAATATTATATTGTTGATCTGGATCCCATGGCTTACATTTATAACCAATATAATAAACTTGACGCATAATATCGCTAAGTTTTATAACCTCAGAATTCCAAACTATTTGCGCTTTATGAGAGCTTAAACTAATATTAACACTAGCAATACCATCTATTGTTTTTAAATGATTCTCTAACAACCACACACATGCAGCACAACTAATACCTTGAATTAATAAGTTAGCTTCTAATTGATTATTGTTTGTTTTTCTAACAAAACTATGTTGTTGATCAGGGTGATCGTAAAGTCTTAATTCTTGAATTAGTTGATCGGTTATTTCATTGGCTGTATCAGTAGCTTGGGTTCTATTGTTATAATAGGTATGAAAACCACCAGCTGCGATAATTTCAGCAACCGATTTACAGCCTAAGCAACACATTGGTCTTGCTACCCCGTTAATAGTAGCATACCATTTTACTGTAGAATAAATAGGAAGTTCACAATGATAACAATGATTACTTGGCATATAGTTACTTAAAAATTAAGAGTAATCCCTGTATCTAATTTATCTTTAGTATATAACTTCCAATCAATAGAATTATTACCACTATTACTATTTTGCAGGACAATTGTATAAATTCCTGGCATTATTTTGGTTAACTGTCCGCTATATTTAGCAGTTAAATTTGAATCTGTAGCTGTATCAACTTTATGTAGTTTACAAGATATATCGTAATCTATATGGATATTAGATGTTAAATTTAAAGTTAATGTTTGTGGCCAAGTTTCTATGTTACCTGTTAATGTTATATGTACTTCTTGTAGTAAATCATCTATAACCATAGACGCTGTTATTTGCTTAGTGATAGCATTATTTATTTTTTGTAAATTTTGGTTTACTTCCTGACCGTCAGCATAATAATTAGTTACAACAGGAAAATCTCGTTGTTGAATAACTTTACGTAAACTGATACCACACCAACAAATAGTAGCAACAATTATTGCTATCATAATTAATGGCCATGGTTCCTTATACCAAACAGATGTGTTGTTATTGTCAGCTGACATTTATGTTTAATCCTTAATATTAGGTACAAAAAAGCGTGATTCTACCTTCATTGGTTGTATTTGTGAGTTATCTGATTTCACACCAAAAATTAATGGAGTACTTCCTACTACTTGTGGATTATGTACCACTACTCTAATAACATGTTGACTAATGTCATTGGCATCTAGTATAAAATTAGCATTCCCTTTAATACTTGCTTGATTGTTATTAATAATTTCAATAGCAATTTTTTGTGTAAGGCTAGTTTTATTTATTAACTTTAAGTGGTAAATATTTTCTATGCCGTTATTTGCAACAACTCTATATAAGACATTACGTTCGGGTAAAATTTCTACTAGGAGTAAATCACGTGATACTAACTTTATGGTTAAAATACTAATAGCTATACTAATTGCTAATAAAAAGCCGATAAGCCTAGGAGTTTTATACCAAGGTTTTTCAGAATTTTGTGATTTATAGCTAATTAAATTAATCTTGCGTTGTAATTTTGTCATAACTGAATTACAAGCATCGATACATGCTCCGCAACTAATACATTCGTATTGTAATCCTTGGCGGATATCTATTCCTGTAGGGCATACTTTAACACATAATCCACAATCAACACAATCACCGGCATTAACATTAGTTTTAATGTGTCTTGCTCGTGGTTCGCCTCTAGTAGCATCGTAGGCAATAACCTTAGTACTGTCTGCAAACATTACACTTTGGAGCCTAGCATAAGGACAAACATTTAAACATATTTTTTCTTTTAAAATTCCTGCATTTATATAGGTTACTAGAGTGATTGTTATTATCCAAAATGCTGGGGTAAACTCTATAGTGGTTAAATATATAGATGTTAATAATTGTTTAATAGGTACAAAATAACCAACAAAAGTTGTAGCAAACAACACAGATATAATTAACCAACATAAATGTACTAGAATAGCTTGCCCCCAGTACTTGTAGTTAGAATTAGATTTATTGTTTTGGTTTGTGGGTATTATTTTGCGTTTAATATAAGAGAATATCCAAAAAAATGTACTTTGAGGGCAAGCATAACCGCACCAAATTCTACCAGCTATATTAGTTACGGCAAATAAAACAAAGGCAGAAATGATTAATGCTAGTGATAATAAAAATAAGTCTTGAGGCCAAAATATCCAAGAAAACAACTGCAACTTACGTGCTTCAGTATTAATTAAAATAGCTTGATGACCATCGTATGACAACCAACAACCTACACAGTAAATACATATTAACAATAAACCAACAATAAAACGTATTTTGCTAAAATAACCATATATTACTTTTTGCGGGTAATCACTTATAATTTTATTATGATTGTTTGGTTGCATTTTAAATTCCATATTAACTTAAATATAAAAGTAGATTATACTGTGTTACATTACGATTACACATACCATAGCTTAATTTTATTGCCAATAAAATTAAACTAAATCTTGTATAGTTTTGTCATCATTTTTTATTTTTTTAATACTTGTTAGATCTACTATTAATTTATCATGTGGCACTATACCATCTGATGTTTTTATTGCTTTTTTAAATTCTTTAAAACTATATAGTTGTTTGTTATAAACTATCGGATCTTTAAGTTCCTTGCTACCTAGTTCTTCTAGTTTTATAACACTAGGTTTATTGCAAAACTCTGTTATATTTCCTTGATATTGCTCAATATTTTTATATTGTATGTTTGTTAATTCTTTTACAATAGGGTTTTGTATTCTTCTCTTATTTAAACACTTTGAAATAATACCACATTCCTTCAACGCTATACAATTAACAACAATCAACATTAAAATAGATGATACAAATCCCAAAATAATCCAACTAAAATTAACACTATTATACGCAGATACTTTTTTACTAAACAAATTTAAGCTTAAGCTAACTAATACGACAATACTACATACATTAGCAATTAGCAAACATACAGAAATAGTTATTTTTCTAATAACACGATTTCTAATACAATTTCTAAATTGCTCAACTCTTGATAACTCAACTACAGAAATA
>CAKNAD010000192.1 GCA_929200515.1 Candidatus Gorgonimonas leptogorgiae
GCCTAGAGGTGTCATTAAAAGGTAAACATAAGTGTCGTGCAGATTCCGCACATGATACATGTTGTATTTGTTTAGAGGATGCTTTTACAGGATGTCAAATTTTACCTTGTAGCCATAAAGTTCATAAAGAATGTGCAACTGGTATGATTACAAACGGTATAACAAGATGTCCTATATGTAGAGAATCATTTGCACATAAACTAAACAAAAAATCGCATCCCCATAGAAAACATAAGGGTTAATAAATATAAAATTCATTTTATATGTTAAACCTAGTAGCACCGCAAAAGTATTTTAGGCATATTTTTAGAGATGCAATTAAGTTAAAACTTGACTATTAAATTTTGCTTTGTTAGTTAAGCTAACTAACAAAGTGGAAGGTGCATACACAGCAAACTTCTGAGTCACAAACTAAAATCAATGCGATTTGTTTAAAAAATAGATTATGAAATAAATGCTTTATCTTTTCTTTAAGCTACAGATACATTTGAAGTTATTAATATGTTCTGTTATTATTTTATAGATATTAAGATAAGCGTAGGAATTAGTAATGTCACACATTGATGAACTACTAAAAAGAAATATACAATGGTCTGAAGCAGTAAAGCAAAAAAAAACAAATTTCTTTACTGATTTAGCTAAGCAACAACAACCACAATATTTATGCATTAGCTGTTCTGATAGCAGAGTTCCTGTTGATACTATATTTGGTAGCTCTCCAGGAGAAATTTTTGTACATAGAAATATTGCAAATGTCATTGATGCAACTGATACAAGCTGTACTTCTGTAATTCAATTTGCAGTAGATTACTTAGCAATAAAGGATATAATAGTAATGGGGCATTATGGTTGTGGTGGAGTTAAGTGCTCTTTACATAATACTGTAACAGGAAAACTAAATACTTGGATTACTAAAATAGAACGGATACTTAGTAAACATAAGAATTTATTAGATAAAACACCAAGATTAGAACAGCTTCCATTATTATGTAGGTTAAATGCTGTAGAACAAGCTTTAAATTTATGCATGCTAGATACCGTACAAAATACATGGAGCAAGAACAAACAACTAACTATTCATTGTTTGATATATAATATAATAAATGGTCGTGTAGAAGATACTACTTTTAAAGTTTCTGACCCATCCCATCTACAAAAATTATATAACAATGCAATTGAACATTGTTTTAGTCAAAAAACTAACATTTTATGAGAATATTTTTAACGAGATTTTATGCAAAAATTTTTTGAACAATTACCAGACTTTTCCGCAGTAAAACCCGATGAAATAAAAGCAAACGTACAAAATATTTTAACAACTAATAAAAAGCAATTACAGGAATTTTTATGTTCTAACGCTATAACTTTTGAGACTTTACAAACTAATTTAAATGAAATGTCAGAAAGATTAGACCAATTTTGGTCTGTTATTAATCATCTTAATTCGGTAACTAATTATAAAGAATTAAGGGATGCTTATAACTCATGTTTAGCAATTATATCTGAATATCATACTGAAATAGGACAAAATAAAGAGTTATACCAAGCTTATGTAGATATTTCTATAGCAAATGAGTTTTCTGCTTTAACTCCAACCGAACAAAAAGTAGTACAGGATAACATACGTGACTTCAAGCTATCTGGTGTCGCATTAGATAAAGAGCAACAACAACAATTCAAACAATTAACTATTAAATACTCAGAACTTACTAATAAGTTTGCTGATAATGTGTTAGATTCTACTATGGGTTGGTCTAAATTAATTACCGATGAGCAGCAATTAGCGGGAATACCTGAATTATCACTAGCAAGTGCTAAAGAAAAAGCTCAAGCAAAAAATAAAACTGGTTGGTTGTTTACCTTAGACTTCCCTAGTTATTATGCAGTAATAACCTATGCCGATAATCGTGAATTGCGTAAAGAGCTATATACTGCTTATGTTACCCGTGCATCAGATCAAGGACCGCATGATAAAACACAAGATAACAGCGATATAATGGTAGAAATACTTAATATTAGAAAGCAACTTGCTAAAATTTTAAATTTTGATAACTATTGTGATTATTCTTTAGCTACTAAAATGGCAAAAAATTATAATGAAGTAACCACGTTTTTATATGATTTAGTAAAAAAATGCAAATCACAAGCTAAAATAGAATTTTCTGCATTAACAGACTATGCACAAGCTAAGTGCGGGATAAAAGATCTACAGGCATGGGATATAGCATATGTTTCTGAAAAAATGAAACAAGAACAATATAGCGTTTCTCAAGAAGAGCTTAGACCTTGGTTTCCTGCTAATAAGGTTTTAACTGGTTTCTTTACAACTGCCAATAAATTATTTAATATTGAATTTGAGCTAGTAACTGATGTTAAGGCTTGGCATCAAGATGTCCAGTGTTATAAATTATATAATAACCAGCAAACAATAGGATACGTCTATATAGACTTATACGCTAGAGAACACAAGCAAGGCGGAGCTTGGATGGATGTATGCAAAAACAGATGGTTACAATCAAGCACAACTCAGCTACCAGTTGCTTTTCTTACTTGTAATTTTACTCCAGCAACTAATAATCAAGTATCCTTGCTAACTCACGATGAAGTATTAACATTATTCCATGAGTTTGGACATTGCTTGCATCATTTATTAACTAAGGTAGATACTCTAGAAGCATCTGGAATTAATGGCGTTGAGTGGGATGCCGTCGAATTACCCAGCCAATTTCTAGAAAATTGGTGCTGGGAGCAACAAGCTTTAAATTTAATATCAAGTCATATTGATACCGCTGAACCATTACCAGCTGACAAACTAGATCAACTATTAAAAGCAAAGAATTTTCAATCGGCAATGCAAATGTTAAGACAACTTGAATTTTCATTATTTGATTTCGAATTACATAAATCTTGGAAGCAAGATCTAAACATACAACAATTTTTAGATGAAATTCGCCATAAAGTAGCAGTAGTTATTCCTCCTACATTTAATCGCTTTCAACATAGTTTCTCGCATATTTTTGCTGGTGGTTATGCAGCAGGTTATTATAGCTATAAATGGGCTGAAGTTTTATCAGCAGATGCGTTTTCTAAATTTGAAGAAACTAATATTTTTGATGCAAAAACAGCACAACAATTTTTAGTTAATATTTTAGAAAAAGGCAGCTCAGAAACAGCAGCTAAACTATTTAAAAAATTTCGTGGTAGAGATCCAATAATAGATCCTTTACTTAGACATAATGGCATTGAAGCTTAAATATACACTTTTTACCTGAAGTTGTATAAGTTATCGATAAAAACATGGTTTTAACTTTAATATGTACAACTTTATTTAATCTAATAACAAGAAGAATAAACAAATGATTAAAAGAATTTTATTTTTAAATATGTTATATATCTTATATTTTTATGTGGCTGATGCTAGTACAACAGAAAATATAATTAACGAACATAAAGTTAATAGCTCATCTGCAAATGAAGAAATATCGATATTTCTTCCAAATAAAATTATGTCTAAAATAGAAGATAAGAAAAATTACATATTTTACCGAAACACTAAAAAAATAAAAAATTGTTATGACAGAACGATTTTTTACGTTGGTTGTGCTATTACTGGAACAATATTCATATCACTAAGTTTATATGTTTTGTGGATAAAAACTCTAAATTTACAACTAAATAAAAAGGTTTAATTCGAGACTATACAGGAGGCAGATGAAAATACTAGGTTTCAGAGTACTAAAGAAAAAATATCATAATTTTTAATACTTAAAAATACAATATTGCTAATAACAACGATAAATAAGAGTGTTTATGATAGATATCAATTTAGACCATACAGCAGCACTTGATGTCAATAAAGAAGATGCTGGTTATGTATGCACAGTTGCAAATCCAACTAATAATATCGAACTAGCTACTATTAAATTAAACAATAATCAAGTAACATCAGAGGTCAACTCTAATAAATTAGAGGCAACAACTTCTGATATAATAGAAAACAATAATCAAACCACAAACTTAAATACTGTATTAACTCAAACTCGAAGTATAAACGACAATTACGGTGCTATAAATCAAAGCTCTTCGGTTATAACTACAAAATCAATTGTAAATAATCAAACTAATAATAGTAATTCAGCTCCAATAACTAGCCAACCCAAAAAAACTGCATGTTCTAATGTATCTAACTATAGTATATTAGGAATATTAAAAAATAATACAATTACTCCATGCATGAATAAAAACATTCCATTTTTTAATTTATCAAACAATTATGTGGCATTTGATCAAAAAGTATCCTGTTGTTACCCTTTATTATCTTATAACGAATGTTGTTCTTGTAACGTTGATACAATATTACCATCTCATTATCTTAAATTAATCAACCTAGATAATGCTTCAAACAATATTGATTATGATAATTATAAAGATTTATTTATAAAAAAAAATGATATTCCTGTTAAAGAAATATATTTTAATGAAATTAATAATAAATTTGTAATTTTATACGATGATGAGCAATCATATAAAAGTAATAGTGAACTATATTTAGTTAGCAATACTCAAGATTTAAATAACACAACTTCAACCAAGAAAATGAAATTTAAAGATGACTTTAGAATTGAATGTCCATTACAAAAAATACATTCCATTTATTATAACAATGAAGATTTATATGTTATCGGTAGACAAAATAGCCAATTAATCTTAATGGTTACCACTATAGGGGTAACAAAAGGTGATAATCAGTGGAAAGAAATAACCACATTAGCATATAACGATATTCACAGCAATGCAAAATTCAGTAGCAATGGTGCTTTTATCTTTTTATTAACAAATGATAATCAATTATTAATTTTTTCTAAAGAAGATAGTTGGAATGAAATTAATAAACTTACTAATAAAAATAATTTTCCCGTAGATATAAATTACAATTCTAAAGATATGATTTTTATAAGTAATAATAATATGGTTATAAACAATTTACACTCAACAAAAGAAATAAAGATTACTTTAAAAGATACAACCGCTGCTTGTTTTATTCCTAATAGTACAGATTTTATTGTTTTTACTAAGCAATTAGAAATGACTTTAATAAGAAAACAGTTAGAACACTATTTTGCTGTTAGTCACATGAGTATAGACTATGAGGTTGATCAAGCATATTTTCATCCTAAAGATCCTACTGGGTTAATAGTTCTTGCTAAATCACCTTCCTGTACACAAGAGTGTTTAAATGTATTTGCATATATAGGTTTAACTTTTCTAGTTAATGTTGGAGGTGCATGCTTGGGTACTTGCTGTTGTTGTTGGGGAGACTTCTGTGCTTGTAACTATTGTAAGTCTTTGGGTGACCTTAGCTGTTGTAATCTTTGTTTCGGGGCAGAAATATGTGGCAAATACAAAGCTAACACAATAATAGGAACTTATACTGGTATGGGTTGCTCTGCTGTATTATCCCTAGTATATTTTATTATGCAGGCTCTAAATAAAAATACGATACAAACAAATCTATACAACCTTCGGTATAAAATAAAATTAGATGATTTTTTCGTATATAAAAAAGATGGTTAGTTTGTGAACTACCCCCCCCCCCGCC
>CAKNAD010000193.1 GCA_929200515.1 Candidatus Gorgonimonas leptogorgiae
TCATTCACTAAATTTTTATACTCTTTTTCTAGTATATCGAGCCATTTCATTATGTTATCTTTTATTTCTATATTCTTTGCAGGCGTCTCGCTATTTTTAATAGATAAATCTATCCATTTTGCTATCTGTATCGTACTATTTATTGATAATTTACCAAATATTTCTATAAAGCCATTATTTATAAAAGTACTAAACCAAGAACCCATATCAGTAGTAGGTATCTTATGTTTTATGAATAATTCTTTTATTTGTTGCATTGTATTATTAATTTCTTGACCATAGAATTTCTTATGTGCATTTACGGCTTTATTCCTTTGTAATTCTATTTTTATATTGCTATAAATATTGGATGCTCGTACTAATTTAATAGATAATTTAGAAAACTCACTAGCAAAAACCATTCTATTATCAGACAAAAGAGTATTGTGAATACCTTTAAAAAGAGGGTTGTCTATATGTTTATAATAAAGATCTACCCCTAAAGATAGATTTCGTATGCTTTTTTCAAAATCTTCACGATATAGATAGTCATTAGAAGTCGTACCAACCAATTCTAGAAAATTACAAATTAAATCTTGATCGGTTATCAGCTTACCATAGTCCATACAGGAGTTGTCTAAAAATAATTTCATAATAGCAGTAATCGAAGTCAAGCCACAAGTTGTGTAACGCATGTTGTTAGCTAGATTATCTGGTTTAAAAGAACTTGATAGTTTTTCATATTTTGTTAGTATATCTGTAAAATTAAGACTATCAATTTTTTCGCGATCCATAATATTTTTACTAAACATAGCGCTGAGCAAACTAAAGCAACTTCCAGATTTTTGCTCTATAAGCTGATCTATAATAAGTAGTTCATTGCTATTATCATTCATTATAGAATAACAGTTGTATAATAGTTCTTGAGTGGTATCTAACAGTCGATCTTCTAATATGTTTCTTCCGTTATCGTATTTCTTACCGTATTTATATGGTTTATCGGGGTTGTGTTTATTCCATGTTGCTACTATTTCTTGTTTTATAGCAATTAAGTTAACAATAAGTTCTTTTATTCTATCTTTCTGTTTTTCTATAGTACTTATATCACTTAAGATTAATAGGGCAATCTCTTCGTGAAGTTGAGATAATCTTATATAAAGTTGATCTAATTCAGGGTGTATACAACCTGTAGTTGGTATTTTGGGAAACGATGGATAAGATGAACCATCTACATTGTTTTCATTCTCAAACACATTAGGTATAATTGTCGTTCTTGTTTTAAATGCATTAATAGAAATGTAAGAGGATTTTTTCACCACTTTTCTATTAGATAAATCTGTATAGCTACTAAGTTCTTGTGATGTTATGGGTTCGCATTCAGTAAATTTTGTTAGTTTTTTAGGTTTTGTAGAAACTTGTTGTGCACCTGAAGGTTTAGTTGTTTTTAGTAAATTAGCTGAAGTTGCTCTATCCAATTGTTTATCCATATTTTACTCCTTTAATAATATTTCTAACCATGTATATATTGAAAATATTGGTTTTCAGCAAGTGATTGTAAGCTTTTAACCTAGGAAGTGTTTTGCAGGTTATACACCTTCTACCTGAAGGTGTATGGTATCGAAAAAATAAAGTAATACTAACGCAGGATAAAAGCTTAGAAGCCTTGCAATCTGGGGCTTTTTAAGACTGTGTTAAACTTAGGGTATGTTATTATATCAAACACAAATTGTATAGCTTATGATTAATAATAACAAATAGGATTTTAAATGAATTTTTCTAACATTTATATTTATCTATGCCACTTTTTTTTCTAATTTTTTTATTACCCTATTAGGATTAATTTCATCAGCTTTGTCGTATAATTTTGCCGCTAATCGGTCATCGCCTCTACGTCCTTGGGCAAAATCATCTAAACTTATTAAGTGGCCATAAGTAGAAACAGTTGCAGCTAACCTTCTTTTATGCGGGGATATTCCGTAATTATCTGAAGATAATGATAATATTAGCTCTCTAAGATTTTTAGTTTTAACATCTGGAATATCAGGGCATATTAAACTTATAATTTGACGAATAAGATATTCTGCTTCAGAAGATATATTTGCAAAATCAGCTTCTTGTGCTTTGCTAGCTCCTTTTATGCTGCTTTCAGAAACATGAAATAATCTCATGTGTTTACCTATTTCTTTTGCGTATTTTTGTTGCAAAAAATGGAAATATGCCATATTTTGATACAGCAAAAGAATTGACTCAATATTTTCTCCAGTTGTTCCTTTTTTTATCTTAGCTACTAACATGTTAAAAT
This sequence comes from Candidatus Gorgonimonas leptogorgiae, assembly GCA_929200515.1. Classification (GTDB taxonomy): domain Bacteria; phylum Pseudomonadota; class Gammaproteobacteria; order Pseudomonadales; family Endozoicomonadaceae; genus CAKMZJ01. Next base: position 2,282 of record CAKNAD010000193.1, read on the forward strand.
AATCACATTGAATTAGCTTTTCTATAAGGTTATATGATTTTTCTAAACTAGCATCGGACATGTGTAATTCTTTAATAAGTCTCCAAAAGTCACGCTTAGAATTTATTTCATCTCTTGTAGGTGAACTGCTTGTTGCTTCTATTATTGTTACTTTAGTCGTTTTTTTCTTAGGTTTACTAGCTATAGGTTTATAAGCCTGATGCCAATTTATTACTTCCTCTGTAGTCAATTCCTTAGCTAATTCTTGTGGTTCATTAGCTTTAACGCGATCAGTTATTTTTTTACGAGATTTTTTTTTATTTTTAGCAATGGCTTTAACAGTTGGTGAGGTAAGCTCTTGTAGTAATGATTGTTGTTCTTCATTAATTTTACGTAATATATCTGCTTCCGCACTAAAACAATTCAGGTTAATTATAGCAAGGTCTTGTAATTCAGCTTCAAGACCATCTACTTCTGATAAAATATTACAATAGCTACTTGCTTGATCATATAACCTAGTTGCTTCTAAAAAATCTTCAGAGTGCATTTTCGCTTTTGCTAAATAAGTTGTAGTTTCTGCTAACAATAAATATGCTTTATTTATTCCTAAATTAGCCAATTCTAAATACAGCTTTTCTGCTTTGTTAAATAAATACTGTTTTTTATCTAAAGTTAATTTATCATTTTTATCAAGCAAGTACGTAATTATTTGAGCTATTAAATATTTACTACTGTTTACATATTTAGTTCTATTTGTTTGCTGAGAAATAAATTCTAACATATCCATATCAGATAATAATTCATCATATGAATCCTTATGAGCAATAGCTAACAAGGCAGTTCCTAAAAAAGGAGAGCAAGATTGACCTATTTTTGCATGTAAGACTGCTAAATCTTCATTTTTAAACATCAGGGGGCCTGAAAAGGTAAATTCTAAAGAACTATTTAGTAAATACTGATAAAATAATTCTAATATTATTTTAGGGCAGCCATCCCATTCTCTTGTATCATTAGCTAAATGTTTATAGTCTTTTTCTAATATATCTAGCCACTTTGTTATATTATCTTTTATTTCTATATTTTTTGGTGATGTTTCACCACTCTTAATAGTGAAGTCTACCCATTTTGCTAAGGCTATAGTACAATCTACTGATATATACACAAAGATTTCATTAAAGTCGACTTCCATAAAAGTATTATACCAAGAATTAATATCAGTAGTAGGTATGTTATAGCTTATGAATAATTCTTCTATTTGTTGCTTAATTTTTTGAATGTATATTGTCTCATATAGATCTGATTTTGTTTTACTCTTAGATAATTTTATTTTTTCTTCGCAATTCATAATATTTGCTGTTAATAATTCTTGAATTAAATTAGTAAAATCATTAGCAAAAGCGATGCCTTTATTAGTTAAAAGAGTAGTGTGAATACCTTTAAAAAGAGGAATATCTATGTTTTTATAATAAAGATCGATCCCTACAGATAGATCTCGTATTCTTGATGTATAATTTTTATTACCTCTATAGTAACAAGAAAATATATTAACTATTACTAGAAATTTATCTATCAAATCTTTATCGGTAATAAGCCTATAATAGTCTAAACAGGTTTTATCTAAATACAATTTCATAATGGAAGCAATTACAGCCATTTGATTATTTTTATATCCATTTTTAAATGAACTATTTTTTTTATAAAACTTTGCTATTTCTGTATATTTTGTTAATATATCTATAAAATCAATATCATCAGGTTTGTCGTATCTTTTAATATTTTTCATAAATATTGAGGAGAATATACTAAAACATTTGTAAGATTTTTGCTCTATAAGCTGATTAATAATAATTATTTTATTTGTATAATCATTAATTTTAGAGTAATAAATATATAATTGTGTTTGAATAAAATCTAACATAGCATCTGCAAATCTATTTATTTCGCTATCTAATTTCCTGCCATATTTATATGGTGTATTAGGGTTGTGTTTATTCCATATTGTTATTATTTTTTGTTTCATAGAAGTTAACTCAATAATTGCTTCTTTTATTAGATGCTTATGTTCTTCGAAACTATCGGAATTTACTTGTGTTTCTTCTTGAATATACAGGTGAAGTTGTGATAATTCTTTATAAACTTGCTCTAATTCAAGAGGCATTGCATCATCCCCTACATGTTTTTCTGGAAACTCTAGTTGATATATATTGATTTTACCACCTTCGTTTTCAAACACATAATCTTTAAGTGCGGTTCTTGTTAGAAATGCTTTCATGGATTTATCGTGGGTATTAATAGATACTTTTCTTGAGCATAAATCTTTATAACTCTTAATTTCCAGTGATTTTTCTGTTATAGTAACTCTACTTTTTTTATTTTTTTTAGAAATTGGTTTGCTATTCAAAGAGCTAGTTGTTTCTAGCGTACTAGCTGCATGTACTTCATTAGAAGATTTAATCATATTTCATACCTTTAATCATATGTATAATTATGTTTAAATCTAAGATGTATTTTATGACAAATAGTTCATTTTAACGAGGGTATTTAAATATTGCATCAATATTATACTATGCTCGATAAAACTTGTATTTTTTGTGGTAAATAAAAATAATAATAATAAATAGGGTTTTAAATGAAATTTTCTAATATTTCTTCTTATATAAATATTCCAACTATAGATGGTATTACTAATTTTGTAACTAATATTGCTAATGATGTAATATTTTGTGGTAGGGCTATAAAGCAATGCTTGCCTGAAAACATTTTTATTACCTCTGTGGTTGCTAGCTTCAATCAGATTTCTGTTACTCTTATCGCCTGCTATTGTTGCAATATCCCTATAGATCCTATATTCAATAACATTAATATATCTATACTAATGGAGTTAGTTGTTTTTTATATGTTTTTTTTAGAGGATTTTATTTTACACAAAGATGTACCTCAAATTATTATAAAACAATTTAAAGATTACCAACGAGAAAAAAATCTAACTTTAGCAATAAAAAATTTACAGCTTCTTCCAAATAATCATGATTACAATAAAGCTAAAGAGTGCCCAATAACTTATGATAAACTACCAGAATATGCGACCATTTGTTACGGCAAGACACTTTATGATGCAAACGCTTTATATAAATGGCTTTTAAAAGGCAATGATATTGATCCAATGACAGCACAAAAAATAACTTGGAGTAAACTATATAAAGTTTCCCCAGCTACAGTTAGAAGTATTCTCAATAGTGATTATTAAAAATTAAAACAAACGAAAGATCTAATTCGAGGCAAAACACTACAGGAATGCAAGTGCATTTCAAAGTGTTTTAACGA
>CAKNAD010000194.1 GCA_929200515.1 Candidatus Gorgonimonas leptogorgiae
GATGATTATTTAAATATCTAAACTTACTCGTGACACGGAATTTGGAACACCCTCTATTATCAACCTATACCAAATTGTTTTGCTAGAGGTTTAAATAGTTTATCAGAGCTATCTACAACATTATAAAGCGTTTCTAATTGAGATGCTTTTTGTACCATCATTGGTCGGTTTTTTCTAGCTTCTTTAACATTGTCAATAACATCTTGTATGCTATGTGGGGTAGATTTTTTTAAATATTTGCGAGTCATATTATTAATCATAATAAAGGTTCCAGTTCTACCTACTCCAGCATTACAATTAACAGTTACAGGTTTATCTTTTCTATCTGCCAATTCTGGTAGAGTGCGTAATTTTTCTACAAACATGGATATTGCAGATAACCGCTCAGGGTTACCTCCGGTTTTATCCTCCCAATCTAAATCATAAACTCTAACATGGGTTTTACCATTTATTGAAAAAACATCAACCTTTAACTTCATATCCTTATATTCAATTGAATCTAGTTTTTTTATCGTAGTTTTTTCTCTGATAACTTCTCCATCCGATTTTATTTCTGCTATTTCAAGTGTCTCGCCGATTTCTGTAGGAGGTAATTGATCATTTTTTGATCTACTATTAGCACCAAACTCAGTATCTTTTACTAAAGACACCGATATAGCACTGTCTGTTTCGGCTAATAAAGCAATAAAATTTTCTGCTATATTTTCTTTTGCACCTCTTGCTTTAGCATTTGCTGTTGGAGAACCTGTATAAGGCCCTTGTGCCGCTACATAATTACCAAATTCAAGTTCAATATTGTTTGCATGATATATATGCCCTTTAGTAGCTGAACTGTGTTTAGGACATTTAATATCTTTGTATTTATCATCTGCTGTAATGGTTTCATCTAGTGATTTTTGAAAATTTGGAGACGCTTGAGTTATCTTTTCAAAATCCTCCCTAGCATTTGAAAACAATGTATTAGCTTGTTCAGAATTGTTTTGTGTTTGTGTTAAATTCTTTTTAAGTATTTGCATATCATTCTTTATTTCAGTAATAGAAGCTTGGCTAACTCCAGACCATAACTCCCGAGCTTCAGCTGTATTAACATAGTCAGGATCATACTGTAAATCTTTCAGGTTTTCATAAACAGGTTCATCAGTAGCATATGATGTTTTATTAGTAGCATCTTGATAATTATTTGATTTTATTAGATCTTGTGGATCTGCAAAAATAGATTCATCAGTAGCATATGATGTTTTTGTTAATCCTAATCTACTTGCATAAAACTCATTTATTGCATTTTTTTGAGATGGTTGTTGAGCTTTTGTAGCATCCCAATACTCAAAAGCCCCTTCGCTATCATTTGAAATCTTCGATTGCTGTTGTCCGCTATTGTTTATATATGAATGATTGTTATTTCGTAAGTTTTGTGTAGTAATTTTTCTCTCTTGTAACTTTTTACCTGTACTTTTTTTAGAAGATATACCAAGTTTTTTGCTAATATAATTAATTATTTTTTTAAATATACTTACTTTAGATTTATGAAATTTAGCATTTGTTTTATTATTAGAAATGTTAGCAGTGTAATTATTAGTGCCGGTTGTAACAGATGAGTTGTTATGTATATTGCCCATAAATTTTACAGTCCTGTTTGTCTAAATTTTTACTATCCAATTTTATATTTTACAATTATAGCTATAATATTTATTAACCTTGATATCGACTAAACTATTATTCTATACAGGTTTGTATATCTAAAGCTCAGGGCGAGCATATGAAGCGATTAGGCAGAAATTACTTCCTAGAATTCCTTTCATACCTAAAGAGACAGGGTTTACAGCAATTTTTGCTAAAAATCGCAACCAATCACCCTTTAGGGTGACGATGATGTATATTAATCATCTGGATTAATAGCACTTCTTCTTATACTTAAATGCTTTTTTAAACTTTCTCTAATATCTGAATTTGTATTTTTTCCTAGATTTTTATTTTCTACCGGATGGCTAGTATTAGTTTTCTTTAATTTTGTTTTAGGATCAAAGTTTTTTATTTCTTGCAATAGTTTATTTCTAGATACATCTTTAGTTTTATTTTTCTTTACTGTGGTATCTATAGCCGTATCTTTTATAGTTTTAATGGGTGCTACTGGTGGAGGTTTAGGTATATCTGCAACAATATGAGGTTTAACGGATTGTTGATCTGTTGATAAGCTTTCATTTGTAGTTATTTTTTTAGTTGTTGGCTTAGGTGCAACAGGTGGTTTGGGTAAAGCAGATGACTTAGTCGGAACATTTAATTTAGAAGGAGCAGGAGGCCTAGGTGGAGCATCTGGTTTGCTCTTTTTTTGTGTTTCAAGTGTCTCAGTAGGTTCATCTGTTAATAATGCATTTTTTGCAGCATCTAATGATTTATTTATTAAAACACTATCTAAATTTTCTAATTTTAAATTCTTATCGCCTTTTATCTTTATTTTTGCTATCTTTTGATCTTTATTAACTGTTATTTTTATTGTTGTTTTCCTCTCGGTTATTTTTTTTTTGATAACTTTTAATTTATCTGTAAGCTTAATTTTTGCATCTATAGAATGTAGCTTAGCAACTGCTTTACCCTGAAAGTTTTTTGCTGCTGTTTTTGCTATTTTACCCTTATATTGAAGATATAGCTTAGCAGCTTGTAAATTATCTCCTAATTTCATCTTTATACCCTCTTGTTATAATATACTTTTTGATAATTACTTTAGTTATTATCTGAAAAATAACATTAAAATATAATTTTAAATGAAAGAGATATTTTAGTTACCATCTTAGCTATTAATATAATAAATACTCTTCTGCTTGGTTTTGAGTTGCCTGTTCTATTTGCTTATATACTATATTTTCAGTAAAACAACCGTTAAAATCTATATTAGTATTATTATTAACAAAAACTTCGGTAGTAAGATACTTTATATGATTATCTAGAACATCTATTTTAGATAATCCATTTTCACAACAAAAAAGCTGTGCCCCTCCTATTAAACTAGAAATTAATAAAATAGTTGCGGCAAAAGCATAGGTGTTATAATTAGAATCAGAATACATTATTAATAATGAATCTATTAAGTACTCTATTTTGCTAAGATTCAATAATAGATTATCATCAAGTTTTAATTCCTTAATATTTACACTATGTAAAGTATTATCGTTATCAATTTTGATATGTTTTGTTATTATATTGTTACAAAATTTTATTAATAAAGAACTGTGATCATTTATTATCGATAAATTTAAATTGCCTTCAATAAAATCTTTAAATATTTTAACACTGGAAAAACTATCATCTTTATATATACCTAACATTTTTTCCATAGCCATATGGTTAATATTTTTTTTTGCTGAATAATCTTCCATATTATTATTTAGATTATCTTTTTTAAAAATAAAATTAAAGTTAATTACTTTAATATATAAATCCATGCTTACACCATAAGGCATTAATGTTGAGTTTTTACCATTTGCGGAAGATACAGCAGTATCGAATATATTTTCTTTATCATTAAAAGCTAATAATGAATTATTATATCTTTCCATCAAGTTTAATTCTTTATTATTATGATCAACTAAACAAACGGAAACAATATATACTTCTGGTGATGGGATCTCATCTATACCGTGAGCATCTATCGCTGGGTTAACTACATCATCTAAATCTACCATTGCCATAGTCGCTGCTGTTATTAATTTTTCAGTAATATGTTTGAAATCACGATGCTCATTAATATTTACTATGTGGCTATTAACGCTACCTTCTAAACCAAAACTAACACCAGAAAAGTATTTTTTATTTGTTGTATGAATTTCTCGTTTAAATAATATATCTGTATGCTCTATAGCATTATATATTCTTTTTTTGCATAAATTATAATCTTCTGTTTTTACTAAATAAAAGTCATCTGTTACTGCTAACTTTTTTAATTTTTTATCTTGTTTTATAGCTTCATCAAAAGATGGTAAGGTATCATCAATAACATGATAGATATTACTATTTGCACTATACTTTTTTAATATAGTAACACCGCCCCATATTTTACCATAATTACAACTAATATTATTAAATTGTAAACTATCTGTTTTAGTTAATGCATCCGATATTTTTTGTATTTTATTATTGTTAGCAATAATAAATGATGAAATAAAAGCAGATTGATATAGAAAAGATTCTAAACTTGTACATAAATAGTCTATTATATTAGATAACCCGTCTCTTCTTGCTATTATATAATTTGAATTATAGTTAGAATTTGTATAATAATTTATTAACCAATAAATTAATTTATCTAAAATTGGTTGCATTATGTTTAATTTATCTGTAGCTGTAAAATAAGTATTTATATTCTTTATATGTACAGCAATAATATTCAATAAAGTAGATTTACTATTTCCGTTTTTAATAACTTTTTTAAACATAACAGCGATGATATATTTAATAAATTTATTTTTTACTTGATCTATATCTAATTGTTGAAGGCATCTAATCGTATTTTTAAAAAAAAATTTTATATCCTTATTACATAAAAAATTATTTTTCAACACTTTTTTTTCTATCTTACTAATGTTTTTTTTACATTTATCTTTAAGACGTTCACTATGCAATGAATGTTTATAGCTATTATAACAAACCATAGGTTCTATATAGATAAATAAAAATTCCTTCAATGTTATATCCCCACACATTTCCTCTTTATTGAATAATTTATTTTTAAATAACATTTTTAATGCTTTTTGTAGTATATTAAATATTTCTTGATTTCTAATATAATCTTCAGAAACTTCAGAATCTAATGAATAAAAATAGTCTGTTAATATCTCAATATAGGTATCTACATCGTCACAGGGTTTAATTTGTATATCATCTAGTTTAATAGTTATACTATATTCATCTAGTCTAGTTTTTTCTTGAGATTGAACGTTAAACGTTGGAAATTTAGTTGCAACATTAGTGTTGATGCTTTCTACTGACCTATAGCTAAATTCTTTAACATTAATATCATTTTTATCTAGTATTTCTATTTTAGGTTCTTCACTAAAAGAAACACGGCGATTATTAGTATTCATTTTTTTATTATTTTAGTTTAAATAAAATTTATTTAGCTGATTTTTTGATTAATAGTACGAATAATTTATAATATTACTACAATTAAATGTTAAAAGATAATTTTTTTTCTTCTACAGTTAAATAACTATTCTTTACTAATTCATTGTACAGTACTAAGTTTTTGTTGCTAATTTCATAAAATAGCATTTTTTTTTGTTCTTGAGTCAATTTTTTACTTGTTGCTATAACCTCGACGTATTCTGTAACTGTTTCCTTATGACCATTCTGTAATGCTATATATAACCCAGGATAACCATCTTCACTTTTAGCTTCAATAAGGTTTAATTTTTGTTCCTTTGTAAATTGATCAGTATTTAAAATGGTTTTAATATATTCTTTAACTATTTCATCATGTCCATTCTGTAATGCGATATATAATCCAGGATAACCATCTTCACTTTTAGCTTCAATAAGGTTTAATTTTTGTTCCT
>CAKNAD010000195.1 GCA_929200515.1 Candidatus Gorgonimonas leptogorgiae
CATGAAGAGTTTCCATCAAGCTTTGTTAATGGTGTACTAAATATTGTTGATTTTCCTGGAATAAAAGAAGATGAATACTCTAAAATATTTGAGATTATAGATAAAATTTATTCATCTGATAAAAAATCTGTATTAGATGATTTATCAACATGCTCAGATGATAAAATTACAAATTATATTAATGATTTACCCGAGAAAGAGACATTGTTAAAAATACCGTGGTCGTACTAGCTACGGGTGTTCACAAATCCGTGTCATTAGTAAGTTAAGTTTAAGCTTTAGTAACTCAAGCCTAATATGACAAGTAGCCTTAAAAACTAGAAGTCTGTCAGATTATATTTGAGTTAAGTTTTTTTAATCTCAATTTCTCTTCAAGTTATCAATCTCATATTATGCTGATATTCAGGGTATAATTTTAAACTTCTAATATTAAAACTGAATGCTAATAATACAATTACAAGAACTAACAATGTAGCAATATAATAAATACTTCATATAGTATAATTCATAGCACTACAACAGATCGAAAAATAAAAGAATTAGCACATAGATTGTATGAGTTTCATGTTCAATCAGTCGAGAGATTTATAACAGGTTTAATATATTCAATAAGAATTAGTAAACTTCATTTTGTTTTCATAATTAACTTAAACTAGATATTTTTTAAAAACACATAAAACTTTATACTCTATTTTTAGTCTAACTATTAAATATTTAATTTTTAAAAAAGTAACAATTAGTGTAACCACATAACTATTAATAGAGAAAATAATAATATGAACAATACAACCTGTAGCATTTGTCGTGAAGACCTATATACACAATCACAGCATTTTGAGCTAAATATTGAAAAACACCCTAAAGTTGCCATTACTAAATGTAAACATAGTTTGCATCTTGAATGTATTAAAACATGCCTAGATTATCAAGAACCCCAACCTATTGAGGACAGAACATGTGCTAACTGCAGGCAAGTTGCTACGCCATTATCGTTAGTATTTGATGTCTATGACATTGAAGATAATTTTTCAAATTATTGTTGTGGTTATGTAGAAGAGTATCCTTTAAGTGCATGTAACACTAGTAGCATAGATTATTTTAAGAAATTATTACAAAACTACCCTGAATATATACAAAAAACCTTCAAATCTAAAGAATTTGGTAATGATATCTCCTTGCTTATGTATGCAGTTCTCAAGGAGTATTTAGAAATTACTAAATTATTAATTAGCAAAGATGTTAATGTTAATCAAATACATCCTAAGTATAAAACACCTCTTTTCCAAGCTGTACAACAAAAAGATAAAACCATAGCTGAAGAGCTAGTTGATGCAGGAGCGACTTTCAAAGCTACAGATACATACGCAGATGAGATGGTAGAGACAGCACTAAAAAAGCATCGTCAATTTATAATTAATGGGTTGATAGTAGGCCCTGATGACGCTAATTTTATTGATGACTGTATATTTTACGCCATAAACACCCATTGTTATAACGCTATGGATACTCTTATTAACAAGGCAAATGATTTTAACCTTATCCTTAAGGATAAAACTGCCCTTCTTAACCTAGCGATTACATCTTCTTTTCCCTTAGTAGTTTTATTATTAGCAAAAAATATGCCAAATCTTGATACTATTAATACAAATGAAGATACTGGTATGATTCTAGCAGTCAAACATCGTCTATTACCCATGGTAAAGATCTTAATTGATTTTACCGCAAACACTATAATTTTAAAAAAAGCCCTTTCCTTGGCGATTACTCTAGGAGACCAAGATATATTTATGGTGCTTTTTGAAAAGTTTAAAAAGATCCTAGGATCTAATTTAAATTCATTTTTAGGTCGTCTACTATACGAAGCTGTATGCAATGGCCGTACAACACTAGTCAAAATTCTTTGTGATGAATGCAGAGGCGATGATGCAAATTACATAAATTTAATCTTTAATTGGCAGCTTTTATCTACAGCAACAGATATTGGCAATCCAGAAATTCTTGAAATGCTATGTAGTAAAAATGGAGTCGACCTCAATAAAACTAATAATAACAATGAAACTCCTTTATTTTCTGCCGCCTATAGCTACCGTTCAGAATCTGTTGAAATACTGCTTAAATATGGCGCTGATCCAAATATTGGCGCATTGTTTGATGCAAGATTAATTAATCCTATAGATATGGCTTGTGATCGTGGTGATTTAGACACAGTGAAGACCTTAGTTAACTATAAGGCAGAATTTGATACCCCTAGAGAAAACAGCCTTTCGCCTATGGGCACTGCAGCACAAAGAGGATTTTACCAAATAGTTGAGTTTCTACTCCAACAAGGAGCTAAACCAGATACTCCGCATGTAGATGGTGAAACAGCTCTAATACAAGCTTCCCAATATGGCCATACAAATGTAGTTAAGCTACTATTAGATGCTAGTGCAGATCACAGCATACAACAAGAAAAGGGACATACCGCTCTCCACATAGCTAGCAAGTATAATAAACCAGAAGTGGTTAAGCTATTGCTAGAAAAAGGTGCAGATAGTAGCATTAAAAATGGAAATGGGCATACCGCCTTTGATATTGCTAATGCAAAAAATCATCGCGAGATAGCAAACCTACTAGAGCCTAAGAGATATGCTATGGAAACCTTTGTTTAACAGGAATCTGTTATTATTAATTTTGTAATATTGCTACAATTATAGCTAACATCTACCTAAAAAAATACATCTTCATCTTTTAGGCGTATAAAATATAGCAGACATTATAAAACCTAAGACACATCCTCTGTGAGCCTATGTTTAACTAAATATATATTATTATTTTTTGAGGTGTTTCAAATTCCATGCAACTTCCATTTCGTGAGTAGTTTCTACCGACCTATGTAATTCTGTTGTTACTGTGGCAAACATCATCAGCGGGTTTATATTTTTTTTATTAAGACTTGGTTCTATTGCTTGCTTTATCTCTCTTATATTTTCTTGATGCCTTATTGTTGAATTATGGTATGTTAAACTTTCTCTTCTAGTATATGATGTATCGCAAAGTGCACATTTATATTCCTTAGGGCCATGAGTTTTCTTGTGTTTCTTTAGCAACGTTATAGTATTAAATTTCTTATTGCATAGATCACATTTATAATCTAGTTTATTTTCATGACTTGCGATATGATTTTGGAGATGAGACGGGTAAGTATAACTTTTATCGCAACCTTGAAAATGACATAGATATTTTTTAGCCTTTTTACTTTGCTTGATGTTATTAATAGTTATAACCGTATGTTGATTATTTTGTAACTCAAAATCATTAGAGGTTGGAGGATTCGTAGTAAACACATTCATATAAATACCTTGTTAATTTAATTATGATTAAAACTCTATTAGATTAAAAAGATAAGTTAAAGTTCTATTTAATAGCTGACAATTTAAATAACAGAACTTTATAATTTATTAGAAATCTAATTATTATACTTTTCCTTTGCTTAAAATTACTATTACAAATCCTATTGGTTTTTTTATAGCATTAAGCAATTTTTAAGCTACTTAATAAAAATAAATAAGGCAGTATTCAATGAATAATATGGAATTACAATCAGTTGTTTCACTGTATAATTTAGCACTTAATAGTGTAAGCAAAACAGTAAAAACAGTAGCAGGTATTAATAATTTACTAATCCCTAAGCAACTTAAAAAGGATTTATATGATCAGTACATAATACCTACAAGGGTGGTAACATTAGTAGATCAACATAATCGTACACATAGGAAGGCAAATATAAAATTTGCAAATATAGATATTTTTAGTTTAATACAACTACAGTTTAAGGTATCACCTGATTTACTAACTTACAAAGATTACAATAAATTAAATAATCTACTAGAATTATTACTTACAAGCGAAGACTATGCTTTAATAAATTTAGCTATGCTACTATTAAAAAACAACAAGACAAATGCAAATATAAAAAGGTTTTTACAATGTTGTCAATCGTTATTTAAGCTAGATGCAAAAGATATTATAGCTAATTTACAGCGCTTATTTGTTAATGATTCTAAAATAGAAAAAAGAATAATAGGATATTTAATATGTTGTGAGTTATATACAAAATATCAACATCCTTTTAAAAATGAAGTAATAAAAAATAAACTACTAGATGTAATCAATTATTTTTTAAAAAATAGTAATCGTAAGCTAACAATAGGTACGGCTAGTGCTTTATTATACTGTTTAGAAGAAAATCATGAAATTACACAAACTGCAAAAACCAAAATACTACAAAGTTATCAAGCTCAATTACATAATAAAATAGTTTCGCTTGTTAAACTAAATAGTAGAGAAGATTATTTACAACAATTACCACAAACGGTAATAAAAAAATTAACTACTGTAGAGTTATCTCTAAATAAACAAATTAAACCAAACTTAGTAATTATGAGTGGACTAAGCAACCAATTTATAGCGAATATGGATGATATAGCAATATATTATCAAAATAATTCAAATCAACTATTTGATTTAACTACCATAGCAAATATTTTGACTAGTATAAAAAATAAAACTAATCATTATTTAGGATGGATCAAAAAATATCAAGGAATTCGTAAGACAATATTAATGCAAGATTATAAATGCACCGAAGCTAAAATAAAATATGATTTTAAACAGGTTATTTATTTTGTATGGGATAACAGAGCAATGTGTAGTACAGATATAATACCAAAATTACAAGAAGCAGTAGATACTAAAGGCCTAAATAATATTGAAGCTATAGATAAAATAACACAGATAGTTGAAAATAACGATTTTATAGAACAAGCACTTGAAAGTTTTATCTCTTTAGATGCAACCATAGTAAATAATACCAAAGAACTTAATCTTAAATTTCAAGAACTGAATATTGTTTTTGATAACCATTATCTTGTTGATGAAAATATCACAGTAGATCAATTATTAAATATACATGGTTTTACTAAAATAACAACAGATGCATTAAATAGTTACTTCTGGAATAACATTTTTTTACAAGCTCATAATATAAAATACTGTTTACTAAAAAAATATTATGGTAAATCTGGAGTTTGCATTTTAGAAAATTATAATGATATAAAAGATTTAATAAGTTATAAAACTAAGATTGAACAAGCTGTTATGGAATTAGAATCTGATAAAGAAATTCAACTAGAAAAAGATATAATATCTACAATTTTAGACCCTAATGCGGTTGTTATTACAAGAATAGAATTAAAACAAGCGTTCGATGATTTTATTAACTGTATCATAGAAATTGAAGATACTAATGTTAACTTTCTATCTCAAACTAGTTAACAAATTTACTAAAATCCTGTGTTATAGAAGGGCATGCCGTTCTATACAGGTGGTAGATGAAAATGCAAGGTTTTAGGGCTAAGTAAAATGGTTTAATTCAAGGTAAAATACCGCAGGAATGTAAGTGCATTTCAAAGTGTTTTAACGATAGAAGTAAAATCTGGTAGTGTTCACAAATCTGTGTCATATGTTAAACTATAACTCTTTATGAGGTAA